>CANRCS010000007.1 GCA_947629195.1 uncultured Bacilli bacterium
CTTCCCTTTCTAATAGATTTAATTTCTGTACCTTTTAAAACTATTCCAACTTCATATTCATCTTCTATAAAATAATCATATCTTGCTTTTTTATTTAGTATTTCCATATTATCACTCCAAGCTTGTAATTGTTATAGAATTATCATATTTAGTTAATATTGATGAAAATTTATTATAATAATTTTTATAATTATACAAAATATCATCCGTTAACTGTGTATATGGTATAACTTTAAAATCTGTCCAATATCCTGATGATTTTTTATATGACGTATATATAAGTTCAGCATTAACATCAGAAAGTTCAATTATAGATGATTTATCTTCATTTAAAGTTTTTGTAATATTTAATGATACTAATGCACCTGTCAACTTTTCAGGGCCTACTTGTGCAGAAATAAAGTTACCTAAAGAATAAATAACTAATGTATTATTAATATATTGAATAGGTTCTAAAACATGTGGATGTGTACCAATTATTACATTTACTCCTAAATCTGATAAATATTGTGCGATTCTTTTTTGACTTTCATCGACATCTTGATTATACTCTGTACCCCAATGCATAGATACAAATATAACATCGACCTTATCTCTTACTCTTTCTATATCTTCCTTTGCTTTCTCATCGGAATATGTTACTGCATAATAATCTTTTCCATCAGGATGAGTTAATCCATTTGTACTTGTAGTATAAGAAAGTAAAGTATATTTTATACCATTTACTTTTCTTATTCTTGGTGTTATTCTGTCTTCTTCACTTTCGTAAGAACCAGCTGTTAATACATCTTTATTTTTCCAATAATTAAGTGAATATAGTATTCCTTTTTCTCCTTTATCAAGTGTATGATTAGTAGAAAGATTAACAATATTAAAACCTAATCCAACCATACAATCACCTATTTCATCAGGAGAATTAAATCGTGGATATGTAGATATTCCAAGGTCTTTACCACCTATTATTGTTTCTTGATTATAAAATGCTAAATCATAATTCTTAATAATTGGTGCGATATATTCCATTTGTTTAGTAAAATCATAATTTCCATCACCTAAAGCCGCATCTTTATAAACAGAATTGTGGATAAGTGCATCACCTGTCATTATCATACTGGCTTTTGTAATTTTAGGATAAACTTCCTTTGGCTTTTCTTCCTTTTTTTCTTCGACTTTCTTTTTTTGTTCAACACTATTTTCATTTATTATATATTTTTTAATAACGTAAAATGCAGAAAATGAAATTCCAACTGCTAAAACAGTTAATAATAAAAACTTACATATTTTTTTCATTATTTTTTGTTAATACTTTTTTCTTGACTAATTTAAAATCAACCGTTTTATTTTCTTTTGATGCTGCTTCTACTTCTACATCTACTATATCTCCAAGTTTATATATATTTCCTGTATGTTCGCCTTTTAAAATCTTATTATAATCATCGTAATTATAGTGGTCATCATCCATAGTTTTAACATGTACTAAACCTTCTATCAAATTATCAAGTTCAACAAACATACCAAAATTAGTAATAGAAGAAATCATACCCTTATATTGTTCGCCAATATGTTTTTCCATATATTCTGCTACTTTCATATCATCTACTTCTCGTTCGCACTCAACACTTGCTCTTTCCTTTTCTGAACTGTGGTCTGCGATATATATTAATTCTTGTTCCCAATAAGAATTAGTTTTGTTATCTACCTTTCCATGTATAATCTCTTTTAATCTTCTATGTACAGTAAGGTCTGGATATCTTCTTATTGGAGAAGTAAAGTGAGTATAACAATTGCTTGCTAAACCATAATGTTTTAAGTTTTCTTTAGAATAATATGCTTTTTTCATTGACCTAAGTAACATTTTTGATAATATTTTATATTCTTTAGTATCTTTTAAATAATTTAATATTTCTTGTATTCTTTTTGGGTGCAAATCATTTCTTTTACCAGTTATTTGATATCCTAACAAACTCATATATTTTAAGAAATCATTTATTTTTTCTTCATCTGGTTCTTCATGCACACGATAAATAAATGGCAATTCCATATAATATACATGACTTGCAACAGTTTCATTAGCTACAATCATAAAATCTTCAATTAAATTTTCTCCAACACCACGTTCCCTAGGTTTGATATCAACTGTATTTCCTTCTTCATCTTGTATTACTTTTATTTCATTTTGTCCAAAATCAAGATAACCTCTACTAATTTTATTTTTTCTAATTATATCACTACATTCTCTCATTAGTCTTAAGGTATCTGCAAATTCTTCATACCCATCAGGAACAATATTTTCTTCCAATATTTTATTTACATTTTTATATGTCATTTGTTTTCTTGATTTAATAACACTTTCAAAAATATCATAATTAATAACATTTCCTTTAGTATCAATTTCCATAACACATGAAACTGCTAATCTATCTACGTTAGGATTTAGAGAACATATACCATTTGATAATTTGTGTGGCAACATTGGTATTACAGTATTTGCTAAATAAACACTTGTACCTCTATCCATAGCATCTTTGTTTAATTCACTATTTAACTTAACATAGTGACTAACATCAGCTATATGAACTCCTAATTCATAATTGCCGTTATCTAATTTTTTAATACTAATGGCATCATCAATATCTTTTGTATCATCACCATCTATTGTAAATATCATTTGGTCTCTTAAATCTCTTCTACCATGTATATCTTCCATATTTACTTCTGTTGGAATATCGCTTAATTCATTTAACACTTCTTCTGGAAAATCTATTTCTATACCATGTTTATATGCTTCACTTTTTATGTCGACACCTGGGTCATCCTTATGACCTATAATTTTAACAATTTCACCTTTAAATTTAGAATTATTATTAATTTGTCTTACTATTTTTACTAATACTTTATAACCATCTACTAGATTTTTACAATCTTCCATTGGTATTTCTATATTCATTTTTAACTTTTTATCATCAAGTTTTATATGACCTTTACTATTTTCAAAATAAAATTCACCAACAATATTATCTAATTGTCTTTTAACAATATGAACAATTTTACCTTCTATATTAGGGTCATTTTCACTTGTAAGTAAGTCAACATCTACTATATCATTATTTAATGCACCATTGATATTTTTTTCATCAATATATATATCTTCTATATTAGGGTCATCAACTATAACAAATCCAAACCCCTTTTCATTAACATTTAATCTACCACGTTTTAAATGACTATATTTATAATACATATATTTTTCTTTTTTAGTAAAATACACTTCTCCTTCATCCATAAGTTCATGAAGAACATTAGTAAGTTCTTGTATATCTCCTAAATTTTCTGCTTTTACCATATTCATTAAAGTACCAAAATCGTACGATAATTCTTTTTCTTTTAAAATTTCTAAAATTCTTTCTTTCATACACATCACCATCTATCTATTAATATTATAAAATAAAAAAGACTAAATATATAGTCTTTTTAGATAACTTTTTATTTAAAAATATTATTTGACATTAAAAATGCTAATACGAAAAATACCATTCCAAGTACAAAAGTAATTCTACTAATTAATAATTCTCCGCCTCTTTCTTTTCTGTTAGCAAACAAATCAGAATTTCCACCTTGAATTATATTACCAGCACTTTCTGCTTTACTACTTTGAAGTAGAGCTAAAGCAATAAGAAGAATTGATACTATCATTAATAATATATCCATTGTAATCCCTCATTTCATGTATATATACTTTACCATATATTAAACTAAATTGCAATTAAAATGTTATTTTTTTAATTCTTCTTCAATTCTCATCAATTGATTGTACTTGCAAATTCTATCTGTTCTAGATAGAGAACCTGTTTTTATTTGTCCTAAATCTAATCCCACAGCTAAATCTGCAATTGTAGTATCTTCTGTTTCTCCACTTCTATGAGAAATTATAGTTGCATATCCATTTTTCTTTGCAAGTTCAATTGTTTCAATTGTTTCGGTAATTGTACCAATTTGATTTACTTTTAATAGTATTGCATTTCCAGCATGATTATCAATTCCTTGTTGTAAACATTTTTTATTAGTAACAAATAAATCATCGCCAACTAATTGTATTCTATCTCCTAGTTTTTCAGTAATTAATCTAAATCCATCCCAATCATTTTCATCAACTGGATCTTCAATTGATATTATAGGATATTTATTAACTAATTCTTCATAAAATTCAATTAACTCTTCTGTTGTTAAACTTCTATTTTCACCTTCAAGTACATATTTTCCATCTTTATAAAATTCTGAAGCGGCAACATCAATTCCAAGATTTACATCAACTCCTGGTTTATATCCTGCTCTATTTATTGCTTCTATTATTAAATCAAATCCTTCACTATTACTTTCAAGGTTAGGAGCAAATCCACCTTCATCACCAACTCCTGTTGATAGTCCTTTTTCATTTAATACTTTCTTTA
Organism: uncultured Bacilli bacterium; assembly: GCA_947629195.1. Taxonomy (GTDB): domain Bacteria; phylum Bacillota_I; class Bacilli_A; order RF39; family UBA660; genus JAFSEX01. The sequence goes on from CANRCS010000007.1 coordinate 4,449, forward strand.
AATTGTGGAAAACTTCTGAACCTATTCTTACTCTTTCATGAATAGTATCGGCATTTGGAATAATCATAAATTCTTGAAAATCCAACTTGTTATCGGCATGAGCCCCACCATTAATTATATTCATCATAGGTCTAGGTAGGGTTGTTCCATTTCCTATATATTTATATAATGGCAAATTTTTAGATTTTGCAGCTGCTTTCATTACTGCCATTGAAATTCCTAGTATAGCATTTGCTCCATATTTTGATTTTGTTTCTGTGCCATCCTTTTCTATAAGTGCATAGTCAATTGCACGTTGGTCTAAAGCATCCATTCCTATTACTACATCTTTTAGAACAGTATTTACATTTTCAACTGCTTTTAATACACCTTTACCCATGTATCTAATACCACCGTCTCTTAACTCTAATGCTTCTCTTTCACCAGTTGAAGCACCAGATGGTACACTTGCTCTTCCCATTATTCCATTTTCTAATATGACATCTACTTCTACTGTTGGATTTCCTCTTGAATCTAGTATTTCGCGTGCTATTACATCTTTTATTTTAGTCATTTACATTCATCCTTTCAATTTCATCTACATACTTTTTAAAAGCATCTCCTCTATCTTCAAATTTTTTGTATTGATCCCATGATGCACAAGCAGGACTTAAAAGTATTATATCTTCTTCATCACTTAAATTATATCCAAGTGTAGTTGCTTCTTCCAAGTTTTCTACAACACTGCATTTTTTTCCTATTTTATCACAGAAGTCTTTAATTTTTTGTTTAGTTTCACCATAAGTTATTACATATTTAACATTTTTCATGTATGGTTCTAATTCATCAAAACTTTGTCCTCTATCTAATCCACCCATTAAAATTATTGTAGGACTATTAAAAGCAGAAAGTGCAATCATAGTTGATTTATTATTAGTTGCCTTTGAATCATTATAAAAATTTCTATCTTTTATTCTCTTTACAAATTCTAATCTATGTTCAACACCTGTAAAAGTTTCTAATACTTCGATAATATATTTATTATCTACACCTAATTCTTTAGCTACACATATTGCACACATAATGTTCTCATAATTGTGGTTACCTACCAATTTTACGTCTTTAACATCAATTATTTTTTCATCTTTATAATATATTGAACCTTCTTTTATATATGCATCACTATCTTGTGTTTGTGATGAAAAATAAATTTTATTAGAATTAATATCCTTTGTAATTTTTAAACTTTCATCATCACTCTTATTTATAATTGCAATATCATTTTTTGTATGATGATTAAATATTCTCTTCTTAATTTTCTTATAATTTTCATAACTTCCTACATGGTCAGTATGTGCTTCAGATATATTTGTAAGTACACTAATATCTGTTTTAAAATCAATAAAATTTGTCAATTGTTGAATGGATATTTCCATAACTAAATAATCTTTAGGTTTAATTTTATCAATAAAAGAAGATAGTGGATATCCCATATTCCCTGCCATATGAACATTCTCATATGCTTTTTTTAAGATTTCATATATTAATGTTGTCGTAGTAGTTTTACCATTTGTACCAGTAATTCCAATTAATTTTACCCCTTTTGGAAGAAAATGATATGCCATTTCAATTTCATTTATAACTTTTATACCATTTTTCTTTGCAAATTCAACATATTTATGTGTATCTTTAATTCCTGGATTTTTAATTAAATAATCAAAAGATTTATCAAGTATTTCATCTGGATGTTCACCCAAAATAATACTTACTCCCAAATTTCTAAGTTCTTTAATGTGTTCTTCATCTTGTTCCATATTGCTATCATTTAACACTATTTTATTATTATATTTTGATAATAATTTAGCGGCTTCATATCCACTTCTTGCCATTCCTAAAATAAAAATTTTCTTATTTTCAAACATATTGTTTAGCCTCCTTTATTAATTATACTACTAAAAATTTGATTTGTTAACTATTTAGTGGTATAATTAACTAATTTCCTTAAAGGGGGGTGTTTAAAAGTGAAAATTTGTGAAATTGAAAAGCAAAAATTTGATGCATTCGCAAGTAACAATAAGATTAGAAATTTTTATCAAACAAGCGAATATGGAGATTGGATGGAAAAAAGGGGATATCAATGTTTATATCTAGCGTTTGTTGATGAACAAAAAAATATTCATGCTGCATCACTAATAATATATAAAAATATTATTGGTAAGTATAAATATGGATATGCACCAAGAGGTTTTCTAATAAATTATAATGATGAACATACTTTTGAAGAGTTTACTAATCATGTTAAAATGTATCTAAAAGCAAAAGATTTTGTATATTTAAAAATAGATCCGCCAATTATAAATAAAACTAGGAATAGAGTTGGAGAAGCAATTAAAGGTGGTAAAGATAGTACAAGACTAATTGAAAATATGAAAAAATTAGGTTATATACATTTAGGATATAACAATTACTTTGAAATGTTAAAACCTAGATGGAACGCTGTTATAAAATTAGATAAAAATGAAAGAGATATGTTTAAATCTTTTTCAAAAGGTGTTAGAAATAAAATAAATAATGCGATGAGAAAAGGATTAAAAGTATATAAAGGTACTATTGATGATATTCCAATATTTTATGAATTTGTAAAGAAAAATTATGATAGACCAATAAGTTATTATTATGACTACTATGAAATATTCAAAAGAAGAGATATGATAGATTTATATTTAGTAAAATTAGATCCAATATCTTATCTTGAAACATCTAAATATTTATATGATGCAGAACAATTTAAAAACTCTGAAATTGCAGAAGAAATGAAAAAAGGTTATTCAAATAAATCTCTATTAAACCGTAAAATAGAATCAGATAAATTATTAAATGTTTATAAAAAGGATGTCACTTTGGCAACAGAATTATCAAGAAAATATCCTGATGGATTTATAATTGGTGGTTCAATGATTATAAAATACAATAAGCAATTACAATTTTTAATGGATGGTATTGATGATGCATATAAAAGTTTCAATCCTAATCATTTATTAAAATGGACGGTTATAAAAGAATATTTAAATTCTAAATATTACTATATAGACATGAACGGTATAGTTGGTAACTTTGAAAAAGAAAATAATGAATATTATGGACTTAATAAGTTTAAATTAGGATTTAATAGTGATGTAATTGAATATATTGGAGAATTTGATTTACCAATAAATCCAACACTATATCATATAATTCAAAAAACTGGGACAGCAAGACTTAACAAAAAAATAGGTACAAATAAAAAGTAATCTAAATATAGGTTACTTTTTAATTATAATTTTAAATCTTTTTGAGTCTCTTACTTTTAGACAATTTTATTCTACTTTTTTTACCTACTAGCTTAAATATTTTAACGATATCATATGATATAACACATAAGCAAGGTATTAAAATTAATATAAACCATCCTGCTTTTGTAGCAACTATACTTTGAACTCTACCAAGTTGTGGAATTTTCATAACAACTTTTCCAACTATATTTTCACCTGATGTTAAAGCATCATCAGATATATTATTAGCGTCTCCTTGAGTCCTATAAATACCTTTTGATCTATCAACTACTTCAATAATTCTATGAGTTACTGTTTCACCATAAAATCTTTGGTCATTAGAATAAAATGTAATAACATCTCCTCTGTTTAATGTTGTAGGATCTACGCGTTTAGAAACAACAACATCGTATACGTGAATTTTAGGTTCCATACTACCACTTATTATTACGTAAGCCCCAAATAGTGGTTTTGCTGTCAATCCTTTTGATTGTTGAACTTTAACATCTACTACATAGAACGTAAATATCATTGCAATAATTATTAATATTACAAGTGCTGAATATGATAATATAGTAGATAAATATTTTAATATTTTCTTAAATGCGTTCATATTATTTTTCACCCTACTTTAAAATTTCATCTATTTCTAAACTAATATTTCCAATATAATATCTATTTTGAGATTCTTTCCCTGCAGTTTTATTTACCCATAGACGAAGCTCAAATTCTTTTGAATATCTAGGTTGTAATTTTTCAGTAATCAATATTTGATCATCTAAATCTTCAATTGTTCCTGTTTTTACTATTTCATTTGTGGATTTATCTACAAGTGAATAACTAATTTTGTCATTGTCTAGTCTTTTACTAGGTAAATCAATATTAACATCTTTTCTATCAACATCTAATAATTTTAATCTGTAATTTACAGCCAATGTTCCATTATTTGTAACTCTAAATTCAAATGGTTTAAGTTCTTTTGCTTCTTCATCATCCATAGGATATGCATCCACTAACTTTATATTAGTTGAATCATTATTTATTAAATCCATCCTAACTTCCCCAACTTGAATATTATTTAAATTAGTTTGTCTACCTTTTAATATTGTAGATAATGTAAAAGTACCAGACAATATAAAAATAAGTAAACTTAAACTGTATAATACAAGAAGTAAAATAGGTTTCTTTTTATTTTTTTCTTCATTTTCCTGTGATTCATCAATATTATTATTTTCCAAATCAAAATCTTTATCCATTTTATTCACCACCTATTGTAATAATTATATAATAAAAACCTGCTTTATTCAATGCAAGTTTTTAAAATTTCTTTTATTGTACAGCTTTTGCGCTCATTGTAATGTCAATTGATAGGTTTTGTAATTGATTTTGTTGCCCATTATCTTGTATATATATAAAAAGTATATATGTTTTTGTTGCTTCTTCTTCATTAGCAGCACTAGAGTCTATAATTATGGATTTATTATTTGCTTTAACTGGAGTTGTAAAATCTCCATCAGTAAAATCTCCCTCACCAATTATATCGCTGGTGGAATCAACTAATTTCCATTTAATATCACTCAAAGATCCACCTTCTAGACCACTTTCATTATTAAGCTTTACCCCATTAGTTGTAAAATATATATCATATTTAGCGCCTTTTACAGTAGTACCATAAGTATTTACTGATAGGTTTATTTGAGCAATATCTTTGTTTGCTGCATCAGTAGATATTAAAGGATCCCATACAGTAGGTTTAATATTTATTACATTTGCCTTACTTGATTCAGCTTTTAAAGTAATACTTCCAGTTTTAATATTTTGGGAATCGGATTTAGAAGTAGAAGAAAAATATGCGAATGTTGCACCAATTGTTGCCAAAATTAAAATAGATACTCCAAGTATTGTAATCATTAAATTAAACTTATTATTAGAGTTTTTCATTTTTCATTCTCCTTATATTCAAATAATACCATGAATACAACTCAAATTCAACACAAAAACAAAAAAACTCGAAAATTCGAGTTTTAATTTTATTATTCAATAATTTCTGAAACTACACCAGCACCAACTGTTCTACCACCTTCACGGATTGAGAATTGAGTACCGTTTTCAACAGCAATTGGAGCGATTAATTCTACAGTCATAGTTACATTATCACCAGGCATAACCATTTCTGTTCCTTCAGGAAGAGTGATTACACCAGTAACATCAGTAGTTCTGAAATAGAATTGTGGTCTGTAATTTGAGAAGAATGGAGTATGTCTTCCACCTTCTTCTTTAGAAAGTACATAAACTTCTGCTTTGAATTTTTTATGTGGATGAACACTTCCAGGTTTAGCTAATACTTGACCTCTTTCAACTTCTTCACGAGCAATACCACGTAATAATACACCAGCATTATCTCCTGCTTCAGCATAATCAAGTTGTTTTCTAAACATTTCGATACCAGTAACAACTGTTTTTTTAGTATCTTTTAAACCAACGATTTCAACTTCGTCGTTAAGTTTTAATTGACCTCTTTCAACACGACCAGTAACAACTGTACCACGTCCTGTGATAGTAAATACGTCTTCGATTGACATTAAGAAAGGTTTTTCAGTATCTCTTTCAGGTGTTGGAATCCATGTATCAACAGCTTCCATAAGTTCATCAATCTTAGAAACCCATTGTGGATCACCTTCAAGAGCTTTAAGAGCAGAACCTCTAATGATTGGAGTATTATCTCCATCGAAGTCATATTCGTTTAATAATTCACGAATTTCCATTTCTACTAAATCTAATAATTCTTCATCATCAACCATATCACATTTGTTCATGAATACAACCATTCTTGGAACACCAACTTGACGAGCAAGTAAGATATGTTCACGAGTTTGAGCCATAGGTCCATCTGTTGCAGCAATAACTAAGATTGCTCCATCCATTTGAGCAGCTCCTGTAATCATGTTTTTAACATAGTCAGCATGTCCAGGACAGTCAACGTGAGCATAGTGTCTAGCATCTGTACTATATTCGATGTGAGCAGTATTAATTGTAATACCTCTTTCTCTTTCTTCTGGTGCTTTATCGATATTATCGAATTCTACTTTTTCGTTTCCGTTTTTACCTGCTAAACATTTAGAAATTGCAGCAGTTAAAGTAGTTTTACCATGGTCAACGTGTCCAATTGTACCAACGTTAACATGTGGTTTTGAACGATCAAATTTTTCTTTTGCCATTTTTAAATTTCCTCCTTTTTCATATTACATATATTATTTTATCAAACCTTGAAAATAATTCAAGAGTTTTTCAATAGTTTAAACATTTTATTATAATTATTTAAGTCTTTATTATCAGCGATAATAATATTTGATAAGTTCCTAGTATTAATTCTAAAATATCAATTGTATAATCACTAATTCTTGATGGTTTTGATTTTACCATTTGGTCTAAAGTAAAATATATTTTTAAACCTATTTCAGAGTTTAGATCGATATTATTAGATTCAACACTTATTTATTACTAATTTCCACCATTTTTCTTAATAATTTCATCAGCAATATTTTTTGGAACTTGTTCATAATGGTCAAATACCATTGTGAAGTTTGCTCTACCTTGTGTATTAGAACGCAAACTAGTTGCATATCCAAACATTTCTGATAGTGGAACCATTGCACTTAATAATACAGCGTTTCCTCTATTTTCTTGTCCAAGTGGTTTACCACGTCTTGCAGTAATATCACCCATTACATTACCAAAATATTCATCTGGTGTTGTAACTTCAACTTTCATTATTGGTTCTAATAATACAGGTTTACATTTATTTTTTGCTTCTTTAAGAGCTAGAGAAGCTGCAATTTTAAATGCCATTTCAGATGAGTCAACATCATGATAAGAACCATCATATAATGTTGCCTTAACATCTATCATTGGATAACCAGCTAATACACCAGTTTCCATTGCTTCTTGTAATCCCTTATCTGTTACTGGAATATATTCACGTGGAACTACCCCACCAACGATTGCATCAACAAATTCATAACCTTTATCTGGATTTGGTTCAAACTTAATCCATACGTGTCCGTATTGTCCTCTACCACCAGATTGCTTAATATATTTACCTTCACATTCACCAACTGCAGTTAATGTTTCACGGTAAGCAACTTGTGGTTGACCAATATTAGCTTCAACACCAAATTCTCTTTTCATTCTATCAACAAGTACGTCTAAGTGTAATTCACCCATTCCTGCAATAACAGTTTGACCTGTTTCATGGTCAGTATGAACTTTGAATGTTGGATCTTCTTCAGCTAATTTTGATAATGCAATACCCATTTTATCTTGGTCAGCTTTTGATTTTGGTTCAACAGCTAATTGGATAACTGGTTCTGGGAATACCATTGATTCAAGAATAACTGGTTTCTTTTCATCACATAATGTATCTCCAGTTGTTGTATTTTTAAGACCAACAGCAGCAGCAATATCTCCTGTATATACATCTGATATTTCAGTTCTGTTGTTAGCATGCATTCTTAAAATACGACCAATTCTTTCTTTTGAATTTTTTGTTGAGTTTAAGATATATGAACCACTTGTCATATGACCTGAATAAACTCTAAAGAATGTTAATCTACCAACATAAGGGTCAGTCATAACTTTGAATGCTAATGCACTAAATGGTTCATTATCAGATGGATGTCTTTCAGTTTCATTTCCATTCATGTCTGTACATTTAATTGCTTCAACATCTAATGGAGATGGCATATAATCAATTACAGCATCTAGTAATAATTTTATACCTTTATTACCTAATGCAGTACCACATAATACTGGGAAGAACTCTACAGAAAGAACACCCTTTCTTATTGCTTTCTTAATCATATCAACTGAAATTTCTTCACCATCTAAGTACTTAACCATTAAGTCATCATCAAATTCAGCAATTGCTTCAAGTAATTCATTTCTTTTTTCTTCTGCAATTGATTTTAAATCTTCTGGTATTTCAATTTCAACTGCATTTTCTTCTTCTTTACCATCGTATTCATAAGCTTTCATTGTTACTAAATCAATAACACCTCTAAACTCATGTTCTGCACCGATTGGCCATTCTATTGCTTTAGCATTAACTCCTAATCTATTTGCAATAGTTTCTAAACTGTATTCAAAGTTTGCCCCCATCTTATCCATTTTATTAACAAATACGATACGTGGAACTTTAAATTCAGTTGCTTGACGCCATACTGTTTCTGTTTGTGGTTCTACACCTGCTTGTGCATCTAGTAGCGCAACTGCACCATCTAGTACACGCAAACTTCTTGAAACTTCGATTGTAAAGTCTACGTGACCTGGTGTATCAATTATATTAAATCTATAATCTTTCCAGAATGCTGTTGTAGCTGCTGAAGTGATTGTTATACCACGTTCTTGTTCTTGTTCCATCCAGTCCATTTGTGATTCACCATCATGTGTTTCACCAATTTTGTGGATTTTACCTGTATGATATAATACACGTTCAGTACAAGTAGTTTTACCAGCATCAATATGGGCCATGATTCCTATATTACGTGTTTTTTCTAATGAACTTTCACGAGCCATAATATTCTATTCCTTCCTTTATTTATTATTATATTACCAACGATAGTGAGCAAATGCTTTATTTGCTTCTGCCATCTTATGTGTATCTTCACGTTTTTTAACAGCTGCTCCTACACCATTAGAAGCATCAATTATTTCGTTTGCTAAATTTTCAGCCATTCCTTTTCCATGTCTTGCTTTAGCAGCGTTTGTTAACCATCTAAATGCCAATGCTTGACTTCTATCTGGTTTAACTTCTATAGGTACTTGATAGTTTGAACCACCAACACGTCTTGATTTAACTTCTAGTTGAGGTTTAATATTTTCCATTGCACGTTCAAATACTTCCATTGCATCTTCACCTGTTTTTTCTTTTACAGTATCAAATGCACCATATACGATTTTTTCTGCAATACCTTTTTTACCATCAAGCATTACTTGATTAATCAATTTTGTAACAATTTTAGAATTGTATATTGCATCAGGTAATACATCTCTTTTAGTTGCACATCTCTTACGCATTATATTTCCTCCTTCCAATGTAATATTTATATAATTAATTTATTTTATTTTTTAGGTTTTTTAGCACCATATTTACTACGTCCTTGTTTACGGTCTTGAACTCCTTGAGTATCCATAGTACCACGAATAATGTGATAACGAACCCCAATAAGGTCTTTAACACGTCCTCCACGAATTAATACAGCACTATGTTCTTGTAAGTTATGTCCTTCACCTGGTATATAAGCAGTTACTTCCATACCATTACTTAAACGAACACGAGCATATTTACGTAATGCTGAGTTTGGTTTCTTTGGTGTCATTGTACCAACACGAGTACAAACTCCACGTTTTTGTGGTGAATTAACTTCATTAGTTACTCTTTTTAAACTATTAAGTCTTATACCTAATACAGGTGATTTACTTTTCTTAGTTTTACTTTGTCTTCTTTTTCTAACTAATTGATTAATTGTAGGCATTATATTTCCTCCTTCCCTCTTAACACACATCCTGGTGTTTCACAGTTTGTATAAATATAAGTCTTGCTTATAGCAAAACTTATAAATTTATGCAAAAATATAATATCACTTTATTATATGCGTGTCAACAATAATTATTAAATTTTGAGGGCATTAACCCGAAATCACATATGGATTCATATAACTTCCGTCTCCATCAGTATACAGTAGATCAGATCTCAGATTAACCGCGGGTCGCGCCTCCTGCCCATCCCCATCTGGCACACCGTCGGGGTTCATGATACCATTGCTGTACACAGACCAAACGCCAGCACCGTTATCGGCGAAGAACTCGTCAGGAGAGGCGGTCCAGAAATTAGAATTGCTTCTATATAAGTAGTAGTAATAATTTTCTTGAAAAGGATGTCCTCCTGCAAACATTACTTCATCCGCTGTTATTAGCCCTACTTTTAAATCTGTATATAATCCTCCATATGGTTTATTTGTTACATTACATTTAAAGCTTGGGATTGGTGGATTATTGTTAGAAAGTCTATCATATGCTCCATATACTTTATAATACTCTTCATCTGTAATTGTTGATGTATCATTACAAAATTTTGATTCTGCTATATATTCATCATAAGGCATCATATTATTATTATACCAATCTTCTAAATATGTTTTTATAGTGCTATCTTGTCTATTTGAAGTGTTATTATCATATGTGTATCCTACGTATTTTTCTTCATTCCAATTTTCATTAAATGCACTATTTCCTATGCTTCCATCTGCTATTAATCTTATTGTTCCATCTCCATTGATTCTTACTATCCTCCATAACATATCTTCTCCTGCTTCGTGGTAACTACCATCTGATTCAGCCCATGTTAGTCCATTAAATTTTACATAGTTATCTTCTACTGCTCCTCTAAAATAGTATGTATCTCCATCGTCATCTTTGTCTTTTATTAATCCTTCATCTTCTGTTGCTATTTGATCAAAATCTGGTTTATCTTCTTTTATTGGTGCATTATCTTCTTTTATCTTTTTACTCAATAGTTTCCCTTGTTTCTTACCATATCCTTCTAGTTTTATTTTTGCTTTAAATGTTGTTCCCATTAAGTTACTTTGATCTCCATCGTTTTCTGATAACCATACATATAATACATAATCTTTACTTGCCTCTGCTTCAAATTCTATATTTTTCCCCACATTTATTTCTGTTCCTGCATTTTCAAAATTACCTTCTTTTACTGGTTCACTTATATTTTTTTCATACAACGCATATTTAAAATCTGGTATTTTTAATTTTTCATCAATTGCTATATCTATCATACTTATTGATGCATACTCTAATACATCTCCATTATTTCTTACTGTAAATTCTATCTTTGATGCATCTTCTTCTATATCTTCATCATATACTGGAAATTGATTACTTAATTTAAATACTTTCTCATTTTCATATATTATACTTAAGTTACCTACTCTTACTGTTTTCTTGCCACTTTCACTTCTTGATGTAAAGAATGCTACTGCAATTCCTATTAATGTTACTAATACTATTGATATAATTATTGCTTTTATTTTTTTATTATTCTTCTCATTCATATACTATACTCCATTTCTAAAATTTAAGTTATCCACAATTATATAATAAGTATAGCATTTACCCCCCCCGAGTCAAGAGGGAGTTTTCCACAGGTTTGAAAATTGTGCAAAAAATTTTTTTGTGCACTTTATACAAATAGAGCCTAGAAACAATGTTCTAGACTCTAGTGTCACAGATTTAATTTATACTAAATCATGTGACATTATTATATTATGTATTTTTTGTTTATTTATACATAAATTTTTAATTTTTTTCACTTTAAAATGTGACTTGTATATTAGATATCACATATATTATGTAAAACTTTATTTAACTAAAATATTACCTGTCATTTCTTTTGGAATATCCAAGTTCATTATTTTTAACATTGTAGGAGCTATATCTCCTAATTTTCCATCTAACACTTCATAATTATTATTACATATTATAAATGGAACCTTACTAGTTGTATGAGATGTAACCATATTATTATTTTCATCTAACATTATCTCACAATTTCCATGGTCTGCTGTTACAATTAATAATCCATTTTTTTCTTGTACTTTCTTATATAGTCTACCCAAATTTTCATCGACTGCTTCAACTGCTTTTATTGCAGCTTTTAAATTTCCTGTATGTCCTACCATATCTCCATTTGCATAATTTAAAATTACTACATCATAACCATTTTCATCAATTTCTTTTAAAAGAGTATCAGTAATTTCAAATATACTCATTTCAGGTTTTAAGTCATAAGTTGCAACTTTAGGTGAAGGAATAAGTATTTTCTTTTCATTTTTATAATCTACTTCTTTAGTAGCATCAAAGTAAAATGTAACATGAGCATATTTTTCTGTTTCGGCAATTCTAAGTTGTGATAGTCCATTTTTTTCTAGATATTCTCCTAAAGTATTTTTTAAATCAGGGTCATCAAAAGCATGATTTGCAAGAACAGATTTTACAACAGGAAACATTGTAACAGTTTTAACATTTTTAAATTTTACTACTTCCATTTCATTAAAATCTGGATTTGTTATAGCAGTAAATAATTCTCTTAATCTATCTTTTCTATAATTATATACAATTATTCCATCGTTATCTTCTACCATACCATTTTCATCAAAAATTGTTGGAATTAAAAATTCATCAGTTACATTCTTTTCATAACTTTCATTTATAAAACTTTCTATTGAGGTATGTTTATTACCAACGCCATTCACAATAGCATCATATGCAAGTTTTAAACGGTCATAATTATTATCTCTATCCATTGCATAATATCTACCACCAATAGTTGCAATTTTTCCAATTCCTATTTCCTTTAATTTGTCTTCTACAATTGAAATATATTTATATGAGCTATGTACATCTGTATCTCTTCCATCTGTAAATAAATGAAGATATAAGTTTTCAACATTATTTTGTTTACACATATCTAAAATTGCAAGTAAATGATTTATATGCGAATGAACTCCACCATCACTAATCAAGCCCATAATATGTAGTTTTGAATTATTCTTTTTAGTATGTTCTATTACATTTAATATCTCTTTATTTTCAAAAAAAGTTTTATCGTTTATTTTACTATTAATAAGTTCTTCTGATTGATAAACTAATCTTCCTGCACCAATATTCATATGTCCTACTTCACTATTACCCATTTGTCCTTTTGGAAGTCCTACTGCCTGTCCACTTGCATCAAGTAAGGAATGTGGGTATTTATTCCAAAGATAATCAAAATTAGGAGTGTTTGCCTGTTTTACAGCATTTCCAAATACTTCTTCTCTATATCCATATCCATCTAAAATACATAATACAACCGGCTTCATAATATCATCTTCTTTCTACATATCAAAACAGAATAGTGCATATAGTGGTATGTTTTTAATATTTCCATTTTTACTAAAATTTTCAAATGTTAAATTAATTGCAAACTTACTATCATGGTCTTTATTAAATCTTGTAATATTTTTTGCTTTTTTTCTTCTTTCAATATCTATCGGAATAACTTCAGCTTTAACTGTTTGAATAACAAATGGAATTTCAGCTTTACCTTCACTTTCATAATAATATACTTGATATCCTTTATTATATAGTGAGATTGCTACATAATTTTGAACAATTGCATCTAATTGTCTTTCCCACTTTTTATCTAATATATCTTTATAGTCTAAACCATACATCGATGATAAAAGTCCGCAATCATTTAAATATAATTTAAAGTTAGCATCATCCGCACTAGATGATATACTTCTATTAATTTTATTTACTCTCATACACTTAATAAGTAAATCATTTTTTTTATACCAATCAATAGGTTGCTTATATTCACTTTGTCTTGCTCCTCTTTTAATAACACCATATTGAAATTTTTTATTTTCTTTAAAAAGTTGTATAGGAACAGATGTTATTACATCTAACATTTTATTTTTATTATAATTACTATTTATATATATATAACTGTTAATACTATTAAAAATTTTATGTTGTTCTAATAAAACCAAATTAAAATCATTAGTATCAATATATGTTTTAACTGCACTAGGATATCCACCTATTACTAAATATTTTTTAAAATATTCAAGCGCAACACTATGAAACGAATTTTTCTTATAACTTTTAAACGATGCTTTAATAAAATCAATCAATTGATTTTGTCCATTAATAATTAAAAACTCTTCAAAATCTATTTTAGTCATTTTTTTGAAAGTAATCTTACCAACATAAGAAGTATTATTAGTTGGTAAAGTTATACTATGACATATTGATATTACATCATATTCAACTTGCCATTCTTTAAATCTTTCTAAAACGTTTATTATTTTGTTATATTTATCTACGTTATCAAAAATAATAAGTGTATTATTATTATTACCATCAATATTATATAGAAGACATAATTTTTCGAAAAGCCTATCAATATTCATTTCCTTATTTAATAAAGAAACAACTAATGGATTATATTCTAAATCAGCATAAATATAATTTTTATATTTTTCTCTTCCAAACTTTGTAACTGAATAACTTTTCCCTATCATAGTGGGACCACTAATTATCAAAGGGTTTTTATCTACCGAATTTTTCCATTCGAGTAAAATTTTGTCGATTTTTCGTTCCATAAATTGCTACCTCCTACCACTATTTATATTTTAATTATAATTTCATTAAAAAAATGTGTCAAGCATTTTACAAAAAAAAATAAAAGCATAATTGTCATTTGCTTTTATTTTGCGGTTGCATGGAATTCTAAACGTAACTTATCTGAAATAGTAACTATAAATTCAGAATTAGTTGGTTTAGCTTTATCAATATCGACACTATGTCCAAATATTTCTTCCATTAACTCCCAGTTTCCTCTGTTCCAACTAACTTCTATTGCATGTCTTATAGCTCTTTCTACTCTTGACACTGTCGTATCAAACTTATTAGAAATCTCAGGATACAATTCTTTTGTTATAGCTCCAACCATTTCTGGATTTTGATATAGCAAAATAATTCCTTCCCTAATATATTGGTAACCTTTAATGTGAGAAGGTATTCCAAGTTCATGTAGAATTTTGGTAATGCATATTTGTAAGTCATTATGTAACAAATCTATTACTTTTCCATTTTCTTTTTTACTAGAAATTTCTAATACTCTTTTTTCTAAATCAGAAAGTTCAAAGGGTTTTAAAATGAAATAACTTACACCAAATCCTGATACTTTTCTTATTGTTTCTTCCTCATTAAATGATGTTGAAACAATAACTTTTTTATCAATTCCTTTTTTCTGCATTTCTTCTAAAACATATAAACCATCCTTTTTAGGCATTATTAAATCCAAAATAATTAAATCGTATTCATCTTTCTTATTTTGAATCATGTCTAATCCTTCTTCACCATTAAAGGCAGTTAATACTACTTCTATATTTGCGTGACTACTAAAATACTCCTTAACCATATTGCATAAACTTTCGTTATCGTCAATCATAAGAATTTTAATTTTTTCCATTTTGTTCTCCCTTCATCATTCTTTTTTACCACGCAAATACATTATATAATAAATCGATAAAATATTACTAGAGTTTTTTTTAGCTTATTATGTACTCTTTTGTCGAATTTACACGAATTTTACAACAATTCTTATTATTACCTATATTTTATTTATTATTTTAGCAAATTCAATTGGATTATATGATGAACTTCCCATTAAAAATCCATCAATATTTTCAGCTTTTATAAATTTATCTATGTTATGGCTATCTATACTTCCACCATATATTACTCTAATATCAATTTTGTATGCACTTTTAACTATATCTTTTATAAATAGAGCAATTTCATCTATTTCTCCCGCAGTAGGAACAATACCAGTACCAATAGACCAAATTGGTTCATATGCAACTACAATATTATCCATTATTTCTTTATCGATATCCATTAAAACATCTAATAAATGTCTTCTAATTGCAGACTCTGTTTGCATCATTATTTTTTCTTCTTTTGTTTCACCAATACAAATAATAGGCGCTAGTCCATTTTCCAAACATTGTTTTACTTTTTTATTGGCAATTTCATCGTTTTCTTTTAGAAATCTTCTTCTTTCATCATGTCCTACAATTACATAAGATACATTACAACTTTTAAGTTGTTCAGCACTTACTTCACCTGTATATGCACCACTCTCATATATAGATACATCTTGAGCACCTATTTTGTAATTTTCATTAATGAAAAATGGAATATGAACTAAACTAGGACATATAACTACTTCGTTATCTGTTTCTATTGAAGCATTTAATTTATATATGTAATTACCCACTTCTTCCATCATCATATTAGATTTCAAATTTCCAACTATTAATTTATTCATTATCTTTTTTTCCTTTCAATGCATTTTTAATTTTAGCAATTATTCCATATTTAGATTTAGGATTATTTTCTATTGCTATATTGTAAACATCTAATACTCTTTCAGCAAAATATTTAGATGAATATTCTTCAGAATTTCTTCTTGCTTGTAATGACATTCTTTTTAATTCTTTTGGGTTTTCTATTAAATATTCAACATCATTTTTATATTGTCTTTTATTCTTAAATATTTTCCCATTTAAATCATCGATAACAACATTATTAAAACTTTCATCATCAATACATAATGGCACTTTAGATGCTGCCATTGCTTCAATAACAGTAAGTCCTTGTGTTTCTGTTGTTGATGCTGTTGCAAAAGCAGAAGCTAATTGATAATAAATAGGAACATTTTCCCATGGTACTTTTCCTGTAAATATTACATTGTCTTCAATTTTTAATTTTTGAGCCATTGCTTTATATTTATCAGCATCTGGTCCATCACCAACAATCATTAATTTACAATTAGAATATTTTTTAACTAAATCTTTTTGAGCATCGATTAAAAATTCAACATTTTTTTCTTGAGCAAGCCTTCCGACAAATAATATTACAAAATCATTATCTTTAATATTGTATTGTTCTCTATATTTATTAATCATAGTCTTACTATATTTTTCTTTATAAAATCTTTCTATTTCAATACCTGTTGGTATTATGTGAACATTTCTTGCAACTTTATATTTTTCTTTAAATAAATCATATGTCTTTTTAGTAGGAACAATAAGTTCTGAAATTGTTTTATCACAATAAAATAATGTTAAATATTCTACTATTTTTTTACTTGCATGATTAAA
>CANRCS010000008.1 GCA_947629195.1 uncultured Bacilli bacterium
TCATTTTCATTATTATAGTTATCTTCTTCATCTTGTATTAACTCATCTGTGTTTTCATTTTCCTCTTCCATTTCATTTAAAAATGAAAATAATCCAAATGCTTGTGCTCTTTTTTTCATATCATCACTAAATAAATCATCAAATAAGCCCACTTTTTCACCCACTTAATTCTATTTTAAGTTTTTTCCTAATTCTTGAAAGAGCATTATTAACTGCCTTTAAATTTTTTCCAGTTAATATACATATTTCACTATTGTTATAATTTTTAATTTTTAATTTAAAAATTTCTTTTTCTGAATCACTCAATTTACTAATCATTAGATTATACATTTCTTTTTGCGATTGTTGTTCTTCACAATTATTGATATCTGCAATTTCTCCTTCGTTTATTAAACTATATTCTACTGCACTATTTAAAACATTATTTTTCTTATTTGTGTTGTTTCTTAATATATTTTGAATACTATGTTCTATGCACGATTGTAAAAAATTAGAAAATTTAGACTTATTATTTTCCTGTTTATATTTTTTTACTGCAACATCAAAAGCAACATATCCTTCCAAAATTAAATCGTTAAATTCTAAACCACACTGACCAGCATTATATTTATATTTACTTGCAATTTTGTATATTAAGTTTTTATATTTATCGTACATATATTGATATGCACTTTCATTTGATTCGTTAATCATATATATTAATTCGTTATCACTTATTTGATAGTCATTCATTATAATCACTACTTTCTATTTTTTAGTACTTCATATATCATGATACCTGTAGCGACTGAAGCATTTAGACTGTTCACTTTTCCTTTCATTGGTATTTTAGCAATAAAATCGCATGATTCCTTGGTTAATCTACTCATTCCATGCCCTTCATTTCCAATTATAAGTGCGATTGGTACATTATAATCAATTTCATCATAATTTGTCCCATCCATATCTGTACCTACAATCCAATATCCTTTTTTCTTGAGTGATTTTATTGTATTGTTTAAATTTGTTACCATGCAAATTTTTATGTTTTCTAATGCACCTGCACTTGTTTTCATAACTGTTGAATTAACATCTACACTTCTATCTTTTGGAATGATGATACCATCTACTCCTGCTGCTTCACATGTTCTAATTATTGCTCCAAAATTATGTGGGTCTTCTATGTGGTCTAATATTACTATAAATGGAAGTTGTCCACTCTCTGGAGTAAGGTCATCTAAATCTTTAAATTCGTAATCAGGTATACTTAGTATTATACCCTGATGATTTCCTTTTGCAAATTCATCAATTTGCTTTTTTGTCATGATTTTTGTTGGAATTTTCAAATTCTGTAAAGCAGAAATTATAAATTTGTCATTAAAATTCTCATAAATTATCGCTTTGTATATTTTTTTATTTTTTTTAAGTAATTCTGTTGCCACATTTTTTCCATATACATACATATTATTTATCCTCCAAAATTATTTTCATTATTTGATTTATTTTATCTTCATTATTGTTAAGATATAAATATCCAATTATTGCTTCTAATGCAGTTGCATGTTTATAAGTTAATATATCAGTATTTTTGGGTTTTGATTGTGTTTTAAAATTCCTTGCTCTTTTTATTATATCTAATTCGTTATCATTAAATATATTTTTTTCTAATAATTTTTTTAAATAGTTGCTTTGTCCTATCGCACTAACATATTTTTTTGCTTCTTTTTGAAGATTATTAACTTTTCTTATTCCTTTTTCTATCAAATATTTTCTAACATATATTTCGTATATTGCATCTCCAATGTATGCCATTTCTTGCGGATTTAGGTCATGCATTACTTTTCACCTCTGTTTAATTTATTTTACCAAATAGTTAAAAGAAAGAAAATAACTTTTGATTATCTTCTTTCTAATCTCCATCTCTAGAATTTGCTATTAAAATAAGTCTTAATATTTCTAATATTGCAGTTAACACACTTGCTACATATGTCATTGCTGCTGCACTAAGCATTGTATTTGCTCCATCTAATTCTCCATCTGTTAGAAAATGATATTTTTTTAATTGTTTTTTTGCTCTAGATGATGCATTAAATTCAACAGGAAGTGTTATTAATTGAAATAACAACATAAATCCAATTAAGGCAATTCCAAGCCATAAGAATTTTGTAAGTCCTAATATGAATGATATAAAAATTATTATATATCCTGCTCTTGAACCAAAATTTGCTAAGGGAAGAATAGTATTTCTAATTTTTATAGGCGTATATCCTTCTTTATATTGAAGTGCATGACCTACTTCGTGTGCTGCAACTGCATTAGCTGCAATTGTAGTTCCATGAAATATGTCTCTTGATAACCTAATTGTCTTTCTTCTAGGGTCATAGTGGTCTGTTAAATTACCTGGTACTTCAACTACATATATATCTTCTAATCCATTATCATCTAATATTTTTCGTGCTACCTCAAATCCTGTCTTTTTGTCTTTTGTATTTACTTTTTTATATTTACTATATGATGATGACACGAAAAATTGAGCAAGTAAAGTTACACCTATTGATATAAAAAATATTAAATAATCTAATCCTATACTATACATTAAAATCACCTTTTAACTTCATACGAAGTTCCTTCCCTTGTATCTTTCAATATTATTCCTTTTTTTTCTAAGTCATTACGTATTTTATCAGCAGTTTCATAATCTTTATTCATTTTTGCATTTTTTCTTAAAAGAATTTGTTCTTCAATATATTTAATTTCATCATCACTTAATTCTAATTCATTAGTATTTAATAAATCTAATGATAAAACTTTATCAAATTCTTTTATTAATGATATTTTTTCATTATTGTTCAATTTTTCGTCTTTGATGATATCATATAATATAGTTATAGCATTTGATGTATTCAAATCATTTTCTAAAGCATTAGTAAATTTTTGTAAATATTCTTTATTTAATTCTATCTTTTGACTAAAATCTACATTTTCTTTAATCTTACTGATTTTATTTTTTAATTTGTCATATGTATTTTGTGCCATATCTAAAGATTCATAACTAAAAATCAATTGATTTCTGTAATGTGATTGTAAACATAAAAATCTATATGATAGTGGATTATATCCTTTTTGTTTTAATAAATCCAATGTTAAAAATTCGCCTTTAGATTTACTCATTTTTCCAGTTTTATCATTTAAATATTCACCATGTATCCAGTAGTTACACCATTTATGCCCTGTATATGCTTCTGATTGCGCTATTTCATTTGTATGATGTGGGAAAATATTATCTACACCACCACAATGGATGTCTAATTTTTCACCTAAATATTTCATTGCAATACATGAACATTCAATATGCCATCCAGGATAACCAACCCCATATGGGCTATCCCATTTTTGCTCTTGATTGTTGAATTTTGAATTTGTCATCCACAAAGCAAAATCTGCAGGATTTTTTTTAAATTTATCCTCTTCAACATCATCTCTTGCACCTATTAAATTATTTTCATCACATCTTCCAGAAAGTTCATAATAGTTTGGAGATTTAGTTATATCAAAATAAACATTTCCATTTGAAATGTAAGCAAATCCTTTTTTTAACAATACATCTATCATTTTCAAATATTCATCTATATTGTCAGTTGCACGTGCGATTATTTCTGGCTTTTTAATATTTAATTCAGATAAATCTTTCATGAATGCATCAGTATAGAACTTAGCAATTTCACTTGCTTTTTTACCTTCTTTTCTACTTGCAAGCATCATTTTATCTTCGCCATCATCTGCATCGCTTACAATGTGCCCTACATCAGTAATATTCATTACTCTTTTAACTTTATATCCTATAAAATCAAGAGTTTTTTCCAATATATCTTCAAATATATAAGTTCTTAAATTACCAATATGTGCATAACTATATACAGTAGGACCGCATGTATACATTTTTACTATTCCTTCTTCATTAGGAATAAATTCTTCTATTTTTTTAGTTAATGTATTATAAATTTTCATCTATTCACCTCTTTAACTTGAAAGGTTTAAATTTAATAAATATGATTTTAATTCATCAAAATTTCTATCCAAGAAATTTATTCTTATTACTTTATTGTTATTCATTACTAATATTATACTTTTAACAGTTTCAATATCTTCTATTTTATTAATATTTTTAATATCACTTATATTATATATAATTTCTTTTCCAAAAATGTTTCTATAAATTATTTTATTGTTTTCAATACAAAATTTGAAGTTTATAATCTTTAAAATTAAATATAATAATGGAATTAAAAATATTATATTACATATTATAATGCCAATTAAGTCAAAATTGAAATAACTATAAATAATAATTAGAATATTAAGTATAGTAAATAGAAAATTACCAAAACTTTTCCCATTTATTTTTATATTAGTTTTATTTTTCATTTACTTTCCTATAATATATTATAAAATTATGTGTAAAATATGTTATTTTAAACGATTTAATACTAATTCTTTTCCAAGAAGGTGAATTGTGTCAGGAAGTTCTGGACCATGCATTTGGCCTGATACTTTTATTCTAATAGGCATATATAACATTTTCCCTTTTACATTTGCTTTTTCTTTTGTTGACATTATTGCATTGTTAATGTTTTCAGTAGTCCAATCTTCTATTTTTTCAATTTCACTTTTAAATACTTTAATAGTATTTTCTATTCCTTCTTGATTCATAAATGTAGTACATTCTTCATTTAATTTAATATTTTCTCTAAAGAAAAGGTCAGTCACTTCTACTATTTCTTTACCATAACTTATGTGGTCTTGATGAATTAAAACTAATTCTTTTATCCATTCATCAGTTTTATTTGATAAATCATATGCTTCTTTTAAGTGTGGAACAGTAATTGATAGTAACTTTTCTGTATCCAATTTTTTGATGTAATGAGCATTAATCCAATTTAATTTTTTAATATCAAATACTGCTGGTGATTTGTTAATTCTTTTTGGGTCAAATATTTTTATTAATTCATCCATAGAGAATATTTCATCATTTGTTTCTGGACTCCAACCAAGCATTACTAAGTAATTTATTATAGCTTCTGGAATATATCCATCATTATATAAATCCATAAATGATGCATCCCCATTACGTTTGCTCAATTTTTGTCCATCACTACCTAATACCATTGCTACGTGTATATATGTAGGTTTTTCCCATCCAAATGCATCGTAAAGTAAATTGTATTTTGGAGTTGACATAATATATTCATTTCCTCTTATTACATGTGTAATATTCATTAGGTGGTCATCAATTACATTAGCAAAATTATACGTAGGGTATCCATCTGATTTTAATAAAATTTGGTCTTCTAATAATCTGTTTTCTACTTTTATTTCACCATAAACCAAATCATTATAAACACTTACTCCTTCTTTAGGCATAAGTTGTCTTATAACATATTTTTCACCATTTTTTATTTTTTGTTCTATTTCTTCTTTAGATAAATTTTTACAATGTCCATCATACATAAAAGCAACTTTATCTTCTTCTGCTTTCTTTCTTAATTTATCTAATCTTTCTTCGGTACAAAAACAATAATATGCTTTTCCCATCTTGACTAATTCTTCTGCATACTTTTTATAAATATCAATTCTTTCACTTTGAATATATGGTCCATATTCACCTTTATTATTAGGACCTTCAGATATATGAATATTACAAAGTTCTAATGTATTATAAATAAAGTCAATAGCTCCTTCTACTTTTCTTTCTTGGTCTGTATCTTCTATTCTTAATATAAAATCACCATCATTGTGCTTAGCAATTAAATATTCAAATATTGCTGTTCTTAAATTTCCAACATGCATATATCCTGTTGGAGATGGTGCAAATCTAGTTCTAACTTTTGTCATGTATTATACCTCATTTCTGTAATATATTTTATCATAAAGAAGTTGTTTTTTAAACAAATAATATACTTATAATAAAAAAAGTTTAATTGCTACTAATTTCTACAAATTATTACCTTATACTTAGTTATTATTAGTTTAGGATGGTGATTACATGGATATAGGTAATTTATTATTTGAAAGTAATGATGTGAAGTATAATAGTAAAGATATTAAAAATTTAGATATTAATACTATATTTAAAATGGAAAGTGATTTACTAGAGGAAATTAGTTTGCTAGAAGATAAAAGTAAAAATCTAGATATTATTTATTTCAATTATAATAAGATGAAAAATAAAATTAAAAGAAATATTGAAATGAAAAAGGATACATTATCTAAGTTATCACAACAAAAAGATAAACTAACAGATTTAGATGATAAGAAAAAGTTATTATATTTGACTAAAGAATATACTTTTTATAAGGAACAAACTAATACTAAAAAATTAGTTAACAAGATTAAAAATTTATGTAATAAAATTGATTTTTTGAAAGGTGAATTAAGAAATAGAAAATTAACTTTAGAATATAATAAAATTAAGGAAAAATATAGAGATATCATAATATTTATAAGTAGTGAAAAATTTGATAATAAAAAGGATATTTTACCTAATAATTTAAATATTGATGAAAAAATAGATTGGTTTAATAATAGAATTGAAGAATATATTGAAAAACAAGTTATATTTGATAATTATATTGTCATGCTTGAAAATTATTATAGAAAAGTTTTAGAAAAAAAATATCAAACAATAAATTAGAAATTAGTTGTTTGATATTTTACTTTATTTTTTCTTTTTAGTTTTTTCTTTATAATAGTAATTATATGAATATTTTAATACTTCTAAAATTTCAGAAGATGTTGCTTTTCCAGGTTCATAAGAAGTAAGTACTCCATCATTATACATTTTTAAACGCATATCATCAAAATGTATATAGTCATTTATTTCACAGTTAACAAAACATTCATTGTTATCTATAATATATGATGATCCAATTTTATTATATTTTTTTACGGCATAGCTTCCCTCATGTGTTTTTATAGCACCAACATAATTAGAATTGATACCCTTAAAAATACTTCCTGCGATATAAAAATTGAAAAGATTTACACTACTAAAATCTTTCTTTTCAAATAGCCCTACACAATCCTCATTATATGCACATATAAAAAATTTTTTAACATCCTTTTTTTCTTCTACTTTCTTAACTTCTATTTTTTCTTCCGGATATAAATCATTATAAAGTTTTACTGATTCTTTAATACTTTTCAATATTTTTTTCAAATCTTCATATTTATCTTTCATTTTATGATAACTCCTTCTTAAATTGCTTATTATTATACCATATAGATTTGGATTGTCAATAAAATAAAAAAGATTCCAATAGGTTAAGTTGGAAACTTCTTTATAGTTTAATTTTGTTTTTTGATGTCTATTTTTAAACTTACAACTTTGAAATCATCATCATAATACTTTAATTTGATAACTTTTGTTCCAATAGTTTCTTGTGAATATGGATCAATTAAATTATAATTTACATCCACTTCATTATTTTCGTCATCATAGTCAATATTTGTAACTTCATGAGTTATATTATCCATACCAACAGGGCTTACATATATTTTATAATTGTTATTTTCATTTTTAAGTTGATATATTTCAAAACTATAATCTTTTAGTTCTTTATCTTCGATATAAAAATATTCTTCAATGGTTTCTTCAACTTCAGATTTTGGAACATTAAATGTTTCTTTTCCATTTTCATCATTTCTATTTGATGAATATGTTTTATCATATAATGTATAATAATTTAATATAAATTTTGCAAGAAATTCATCACTTACATTATCTGTGGTGAAATTATCTGGAACATATTCATAAGGTTTTAATAGTTTTTCAAAATATTCATTACTTTTTCTTGGTATTACATTTTTTTCTTCTTCTTTTTTATTTTCTTCTTGTTTTTTACTTTTTTCTTTTTCTAAAATTAACTTATTTTCTAAATCTGAATATTTACTTCCAAATATCCACCCAGTTATACCTGATCCTATAATTAATATAGAACACACTACTATTACAATTGCACTTTCTTTTTTCATAAAGTTCAACTCCTTAATATTTAATTGACACTACCACCAGAAGTTTCATATGCATCAGTTACTACGAAAAATGCCTTTTTATCTATATAATGTATACCTTCTTTTAATCTAAAATAAGCACTTGTTGGTACAACACATAATAACATTTTTTCTTTATCATTTGAATATCCTCCTCTTGCATCTAAAAGAGTAACACCATGACTTATGTTATTAAGTATAAAATCTCTTACTTCACTTGGATATTCAGTAATAATATAAAATGCTTTACTTTGAGATATTCCTAGAACAACTTTATCTGTTATTATACTAATTATATATAATGATATCATTGAATATAGTGCAGTTTCCCATCCAAATACAAATATACCACCAAGGATTATTACACCATCAGTAAATAACATAGCGTTTCCTAAAGAGACTTTAAATAATTTTTGAAAAATTTGATTTAAAATATCTGTACCACCTGTTGTATATCCTACTTTAAAAAGTAATCCCATTCCAAATCCTGTAAGTACTGCTCCAAATACTGTTAATAATAAAACGTCATTTGAATTAATTTTTATTAGCTCTACTAAAGGCAGCGTTAACTTTACAAATACTGGATATAAAAGTGCTCCTAATATTGAATTAGTTGTCTGTTCTTTACCTAAACATATAAAACTTAATATCATTAAAAGTAAGTTACCTATTAATATTACAATTGAAGGGTCAATATCAAATACTTTTTTAAATATTACCCCAATACCACTCATGCCATAAACTATATTATTTGGCAGAATAAAAATATTGAATGCTAAAGATATAATTATAAGTCCTAATAAAAGTTGTAAATATCTTTTTAATTTATCTTTGCTATATATTGATTTTAATATGTTTTCATTGTTTTTTCTTTTAAATAACCTCATCTATTTCACTCCTAACTTCAAATATGCTTCTATAAACATATCTATTTCACCATCTAATACTTTTGATACATTACTTGTTTCAACATTAGTTCTATGATCTTTTACCATAGAATATGGATGCATAACATAACTTCTAATTTGAGAACCAAAATTAATTGACATTTGACTCCCTTTTATATCATTCATTTCTTGTTCTTGTTTTTGTAATTGGAGTGCAATTAATTTACTTTTAAGCACTTTCATTGCAGTTTCTTTGTTTTTTATTTGACTTCTTTCATTTTGACATGTTACTACTATCTTTGTTGGTAAATGTGTAATTCTTACTGCAGAATCTGTTGTATTAACTCCTTGCCCTCCGCATCCACTACTTCTATAAACGTCTATTTTTATGTCTTCATCTTTTATTTCTATATCTACTGAATTATTAATTTCAGGAGTTACATCTACTGAAGCAAAAGAGGTGTGTCTTCTACTATTTGAATCAAATGGAGAAATTCTTACTAATCTATGTACACCTTTTTCACATTTCAAATATCCGTATGCATTTATTCCTTTTATAAGTAAATAAATACTTTTGATTCCTGCTTCTTCACCATCTAGTTTATCAATTATTTCAACTTTATAATTCTTATTTTCACAATACTTTTGATACATTCTATAAAGCATACTAACCCAGTCACAAGCTTCTGTTCCACCTGCTCCTGAATGAATTTCTAATATACAATTATTTGAATCATATTTTCCGTTTAATAATACATCAAGTTCAAATAAATTATAATCATGTTTTATTTGTTTTATATCTTCTTCAATTATATTTATAAAATCTATATCTTGTTCTGTTAAATCTTCTAAATCTTTTAAATCTATTTCTATTTTTTCTTTAAGATTTTTAATAGTATCTACTTTAGATTTTAGTGTGTTTAATTTATTTATTACTTCTTCACTATGATTTTTATCATTCCAAAAATTAGGATTATTCATCTCATCTGATAATTCTTTTATTTCTTTTTCCTTATTTTCTACTTCAAAGAGACCTCCATAAGTCTTCTATCTTTTGTTTATATTCATTTAAGATATTTTTACATTCTCTAAGTTCCAATTTAAACACCTCGTTCTTTCTAAATTATAACATTTATTTTTATTAAGGTTCAATACATAGTTTTTATAATTTTTTAATGATACGTAAACTGTTGTAAAGCAAATAAAAAAAATTAGTTAGTTTAACTAATAACTAATTTTTATGCTTGTACACTATTAATTATTGTAATCAATGTTCCTGTCATAACTAATATAGCAATTATAATAAGCATTAATATAAAATAACAGAAAAATGACCTAGCATAATTTTTAAGATTAATATTTTTTGTTCCTCCAAATGAGAAGATTAAAAGAATTATAAATCCGATTAGTGGTAATGTGAATAAAATTTGATATCCGAAATATTGCCACATACTAAGGGGTTTATATTCTTCTGGAATATTATCTTTCATATGTACCTCCTTATTTTTATATAATTTAAAAAATTAAAACTTTTAAATTATTATATAAATTATTTTTCTGTAACAATCCATGCATTTGGAATGGCTCTTGTTTTTTTGCTTCCACTTCCATTAACTGGCTTGTTTATTAATTCACCATTAACAACAAGTCCACTTGATGTTCCACCATCTAGATTAGCAGCATTATATGCTCCATAATTTGTTAATATTTCTGTCATATCTACCATATCTGCTCCCAATATTCCGTTCGCATAATCTCTTCCGTCCATAACAAGAAATAAAACTATACCATCTTTTCTTTGAGCAATTGCACTTCTTGGGGCATCACCCCATCCACCATTACCACGAATAAATGAGGGTTTTCCATTTACAATTAAGAATGGTCCAAATTCTACTGCATCACGAACTCCTGATTTTATTGCTTGTTCACCACTCATTCTAGATAAGATGAGTTTATTATCTTTTGTAAATCCAATAATACCTCCACCATTGCTTAATTTAATTTTATCACTTACTATTTTTCCATCTTTTATAACTATTCCATGTGGTACTCCACCGTTACTATTGTATTCAGGATCTACAAATCCACTAGCATTCATTGCGACAACTGCTTTATTGTCACTTGCTATTTTTGTAAGCATTTGTCCTGTTTGTCCCATATATTTAGATGTACCTATTTTTACTTTTGAAGGGTCATAAATGACTGCTAAATAACCACGTAGTCCTTTACCGGTAATAGGAATTATTTTATACAAGTCATTTCCTTTATCTTTTGTTAATACTTCTTTATCATATTTATTTTTATATGTCATAATTGTAGTATCATAATCCACAAAATTTACTAATGAAAGGTCTGTATCTTCACCAGATTCTATTATCTTATTTGCATCTAATACTTTTTGTATCGTTTCATCGCTATAAAACATAGTTGCTAGATACTGATGGTTCATAGTTGTCATAGCTGTAGTAATTAGCCAGTTTCTAAAATTGTCCCATGGTCCATATAAAAGAAGAGTAAATCCACTTCCAGTAAGTAAAATGAAAGAACTTATTACAATAATAATGATTTTAGTGGATTTTTTCATTTTTTTATGTATTTTTTGTTCATCATTATTTACCTTATTATTCTTCTTCATTTTCCTTTCCTCCTAAATATGTTTTATCTTTATCATAATCAATATATTTTTTATATAAACAAAAATTTTGAGTTTTTAATGGTTCTACTTCAAGTTGATTTTCAGATATATAGTCATTGTATTCTTTAACAAAATTATTATAAACTTCTACATCTACTAAACAATAATTCATAACTGCTTCATATCCTTGTTTAAATAAATTACACGCATTATTAACACTTTCATTTGCATATTGAATTTTACAATTACCTTGTAAAAATGCACTATCATCATTGACCTTATTAACAATATCACTATATTCTAATATTATATTTTCAAATTCTTCTCTGTTTTCTTCAAAAGTTTCTAGAAATGCAACTTCTTCTTTCATTTTATAAAATTTTTCTCTTTGACTTGAAAATTCTTCTACTATTGGAGAAAAATTTTTATATTCATCCTTTATCTTACCCATAACTTTTAAAGTTTCTTTATTATCTTTATTAAAATCTTGAATAAACATGACACTTCCTATAATAAGTGTCGTAAGTATCCCTAAGCCAACTATGCTAATAATTACCCATTTTATCTTCATAATAATACTCCCATAAATCACTATATATGATTATAACAAAATTTATGTATTTTGACAAATCTCGACAAATTAATTAAAAAAATTAAATTATATCTATATTTATAATTTTTCCAATAATTAATTACTTATTCAATACTATTTTAAATTTAATTTTTTTTCAATATCTTGTAGATACTCTTTTCTTCTTTCTAATTTGTTTGGATTATGTGCGAGTGCATCTGCCCATTGTATCAAATATCTTTTATAAGATAGATTATAATTTTTTTCTATTTCTTCTTGGGTTATTTTTGTATCATGTTCTCCTATTAGGTAACAAACTTCATTTATAAAATCTTTATCATATCCTAATCTATTTAATATTTTTTTACTAATATTTTTTGAAACTTCTGGATGGTTTTTAAAATGTCTTACTTCTCCATCGGTAAAACAAAATGGTTTTCCAATATCATGTAAAAGTAATACTAATCTAATTTCAAAATTTTTGACAGATAAGAAGAGCGCTAATAAAGTGTGATGCCATACATCTAAATGGTGATGCGGATGATTATGTTTAAATCCTATCATAGATTTTATTTCTGGTATTATTAATAATAGTTTATCAAGGTTTTCTTCTATTGACTTTATTACATCATCACTATTCAAAATGTTTTCTAATTGTTTTCTATTTTCTTGCATAACCTCACCTTTTTAATGTATACATTATACATTAAATGAATGTTCCAATCAATATAACTTAAATTTAAAAAATAATTATATTTTTCTAAATATATATTGACAAGCGTATTTTATACGCATATAATTAATTTAATACAACAAAGGAGGTAAGGTTGAAAGTTGAAAATAGGTATAATAGGGATTGGTCATCCTTTTGAAAGTCAATATAATGCATTAAAAACATTAAATTATGATATTGTACTCTGCGATATTAATTCTTCTAAATTAAATAAATATACTGAAAAAAAATATAGTGATTACCATAATTTATTATATGAAGTAGATTTAGTTTTTATATCAACTCCACCAATTACTCATTTTAATATAATTAAATTCTTTTTAGAAAATAATAAAAAAGTTATTTGTGAGAAACCTGTTGTAGTAAACAAAAATGAATTATATGAACTCAAAAAATTAATAAACAATAATTTTTATAATATATTACATTTTTCATTTGGCGAAGAAATATTATGGTTTAAAGAAAATTTTGATATGAAGCAAACACCTATTAAAATTGAAGCGTTTATTAATGATCCATATATTGAAAATAATCATATACGTTTTGAATCTTTAGGATTACATGGTGCATATTTAGATGAGACTATAAATCCTTTAAGTGCAATAGCGCGCTTGTATGGTACAAATATAAAATTTGTAGATGTAGGTAAAGTTTATGATGATATTTCAAAATTAGATTATAAAGCAATATCACATTTTAATGTAAATAATATTCCGACATATATAAATGTAATATGGAATGATAATGGCAATAGAGAAAAATATATTGATTTATATTTTAAAGATAGAATTATTAGATTAGATAGTTATAACGTAAAGGTTATTGATTTAACTAAAAATGAAATATTGTTTGAGAGTAATAATAATAGGATGTACATGCACTATATTAATGGTTTAAAATCTATGAATTTTAATAGGGATGAATTGAATTTTAGTCTTGCGATTAATAGTGCGATTATGGAGGGTGTCGATGAATAAAATTATTTTTCTAGGTGGTATTCCAGGTTGTGGTAAAACTACAATGGCTTATAAGTTAGCCCTAAAATATCATATTGATAAGGTAATTAGTCTTGATGTTTTAAAAGAAATTATTAAAATTCAAAATAATAATCCATACATTAATACAACGACACATGAAGCATATAAAATAGATGATTTAGACGTAATTAGTGGTTTTGTTAAACATTGTAAAATAATTAATGAACAGTACGTTAAAATAATTAAAAGTTTTTCAAAGGATAAAGTTATTATTGTAGAAGGAGCAACAATAACGGAAGAATTTGTTAATAAATTTAGTGAATATGAGTGTTGTTACATTAATCTTTATTTAGATAATACTGATATGTTAATTGAACGCTATAAAAGTAAAATGAAAATAAGATGTGGAAATTGGATAGAAAATATTGATAATATTCTTAAAATAAATGATTATTTGATTAATCATGCAAAAATTAGTTTGAAAACAATAGAAGAAGTGGAGGAAGTAATAAATGAAGTTTTACATTTATAATGACAATATTTGTACACGTGTAAAATTATTTGGTAATGATGTTAAAGAATTATTAAAAAATAACAAATGGGAAATAACAGATGATATTAATGAGGCAAATTATATTGTTTTGAATACATGTAGTTTTTTAGAAAGCAAATCATCATTTTTCTTAAAAAAGCTTAAAAATATTTATGATAAAAAAGATAAAAAACAAAAGATTATTTTAATTGGTTGTTTAGGTGCGACACATGAAAATGATGTTTTAAATATAGGTAAAGATATAATTATTTTTAAAAGAGACCTTAATGATATTAAAGATTATTTTAATTTTAAAAATGGAATAAGTGTTAAAAGTACAAATGTAGAAGATAATTTATCTAATAGTAAGAAATTACTTTATTATTTTAATAAATATATATTACATAGTAAACATATTGAATATAGACTTAAAAGAAATAAGGTATGTTACTTACAAATATCTTCAGGTTGTAGGGGTAATTGTACATATTGCTCTGAAAAATTTATAACAAAACTTAAAAGTAGAAGTTTAGATGAAATCAATTTAGCAATTAAAGATGGTATAGAAAGAGGATACACATTATTTGGCTTGAATAGTGATGATGCATCTTGTTATGGATTAGATATAAATTGCTCATTACAAGAACTATTAGAAATGGTTAGTAAATTTAAGGAAAAAATATATTTTAGTATTCCAGAATTTAATCCCAATGGAATTAATAAGAAAATTATTAAACTATTGAGTAATGAAAAGTTTTTATATATAACTATACCAATTCAAAGCGGTTCTAATAGAATATTGAAATTGATGAAAAGACCTTATAAAATAGAAAATGTGATTAAAAATGTTAAAGAAATAAAAAAGAATAATAAAAATTTAAAGATTAATACTCATGTTATTGTAGGATTTCCAGGTGAGACTGATGAAGATTTTAATATGACTAAAGAATTATTGTCAACAGGTTTGTTTGACCGCGTTAAAGTGTTTATATATAATGATAGACCTGGGACAGAAGCATCTAAAATGAAAAATAAGGTGTCTTACGATATAAAAATGTATAGAAGAGATGAATTATTAAAAGTAATGAGAAAGGTCAATATTAAAAATTTTTCACTAACTAATTTAATATTAAATAGGGAACAGTTAAAATGATAGAACTATTAGATTATGTATTAGATTATGAAGATAATATATGGATAGTATCTTCTATACAAGGAAATTTACCATATGGATACATTGTATATAGGGTTGATGATAGTGGTAATAGGTATAATAGTATTACTCATAAAAATTATGTTAAATGTGTGGATAATGGATTTTTGTTAATACCTCCTTATAAGAAAATTTTTAAACCAAGAAAATTTTATGCTAAAAACAAATGTAATCTTAAAGGTGTTTGGAAAAAGTTTGTGGATGTTTTAAATGATATTGGAATATCTGATGATAATATTGGAATTTTTGGTTCATATTTAGTTGGGTTTAATATTATTAAAGATGTAGATTTTGTAATATATGGTGTGGATAATTTATATTTATATTATAAGAACAATGAATATATAAAAAATCAAATAGGTGCGACATATATTAGTAATGAACATATAAAATATCAATATGAAAAACATAAAGACTCATTTTCTAATAAATGTGATTTATATAAAATAATTAGCAGAAATTGGAGTGGAGTTCAAATAAAAAAAGGTGTTTTATCAACACCAAGATTTATAGATTTAAATTTTATGAATATACCAGTTGATAATAATGTTAGAGAAGTTATCAAATGTAGAGTTTTAAATGGGTTAGAAAGCGCAATGCTTCCAAGAAGAGCAAAAGTATTGTTTGAAGATGAAGAATACACTTTATTAACAAATCTGTGGAAATATCAATCATTTTTACAAGATGGGGATGTAATTGAGTGTTTAGCATCTGTTGATAGAAAAGAGAAATTAATTATTTTATATGATAAGAATTGTTATGTTAAATTTTTAAACTAATTAAAATTATAGATATAATAGTTTATTTATTGCAAATGGAAATTTATCTTTTTTACTTCACAAATTTTACTGCTATTTTCAATATATTAATAAATTTTAAATACAAACAAAAAATCAGCTCAAATGCTGATTTAAATATTATCAAATAACGTATTAGAATATTTTGATTTTATAATTTTTTGTGTATATCCTTTTCTAGTTTTACTATTTAATTTTTTTAAGTAATTTTTTACATTTTTGTTCTTCACTTAATTTCTTTGCAAACAAATTACAAATTTGCAAGCACTTTATTTTTTTAAATTGCTTGCAAGTTCTTATTTTACAATCATTTTCTGCAGAAATTACTATACTTTTTGTCCGAACAACAAACTCAGTGCAATCTCAATTATAGTTATATATGATATTTATAGTATTATCGTTATTTCTTGAAAATATGGTTAATGTAACATTAGTATATATAGTATTATGAGTATTATCCGTATTATTATTTTCAAAATGAAGAAAAAATGAAAAATTTTTCAACATTTGTTTACCAGTTTTATATAATTTTTTTATTGTTCAATCAACTTATTTTCATTAACTTGTTTTTGCAATAATTCTAAATCTTTAAGACTTTTATTATCTTTTAATGCTTCCATTTGTCTTCTTGCTGAATTATTTAATCTAATAAGTCTTTCTCTTTGAGAGACTTTTTCTTCAATTAATTCTTCATTTGTATTTTGTAAATTATTTAATATTATTAAATGAAGTAGATCTGTATAATCTCTTATATTTCCATTTTCTGCAAGCTCTGGATTACTTTCTCTCCATTCTTTTGCAGTCATTCCAAATAACGCAACGTTTAATACATCAGCTTCTTCTGCATACACAAATTGTTTTTGCTTTTCAGTTAAAGTTGGAACTATGCATTTCTTAATTGCATCTGTATGAACAACATAGTTAATTTTTGATAAAAGTCTAGTAGCACTCCATTCAACTTTATATTGATAAGCCTCATTAGTTTTTAATCTTTCAAATTCAGTTATTAAATATAATTTAAATTCTGGTGATAACCAACTGGCAAATTCAAAAGCTATATCTGGATGAGCAAAAGTGCCACCATTATATCTTCCTTGTTTTGAAATTATGCCAATGGCATTTGTTGCTGTAATCCATTTTTTTGGAGTCATCACAAAAGCATTTGTCCCTGACTCATTTTTAAACCCATCGAATTCGATGGAATTAAAATTTGGATTATTTAAATATTCCCAAGTTCCTAAAAAAAGAATTGTATTTGTAGTCCTCATCCAGTTTTGGATTATATAATCCGTTCTCTCTTTATCTTTATATCGTGCTAAATCAGTTAGAGAAATGTAATTAACATTTCCCACTCTCATTATTCCAATTTTATTTTCTTTTACAATAATTTCAGTTGTTACTATATCTGATTTCATTTCAATCCCTCCTTAATGTTTTTTGAATCTTATTTATATTTGTAAACACAATACCTTATCAAAATAAATATTATTTTGATAATCTTTTAACTTTCTCTTTCAATAATTCTCCTTCATAATATCCATTTACTTTTTGTTCATTTCCATAACTATCTTCTATCTTTTTGTTTGCTAAATCAATTTTAAATAATATTTTAACATTTCTACTTCTAACTGATTAATTAGTTTAACAAAATCAGTATAATCTTTCGTTGTATGTGCCTTATCTAAAGCTTCATAATATTGTAATCTATTTTCTTTTTTTATAATTACAGGATTAAATCCATGCTTCATTAAATCTAAATTCATAATTAATCTTGATGTTCTTCCATTTCCATCAACAAAAGGATGAATTTTAACAAGTTC
>CANRCS010000009.1 GCA_947629195.1 uncultured Bacilli bacterium
TCAACTATATGTTGAAATCAGATGTCTTTTTATTTTAATAGCAAGATAATTATTATCAAGAATAATAGTAGAATTATGATAAATTGTGTTTTTTCACGTATTGTCATAAACCCACCACCTCTCATTTATGATTTAAAAATTTTAAATAAGTAAATAAATGAAAGGGAAAGACACCTGATATATTTCAAATGTATCCAAATTCATTATAACAAATATATGTTATTCACAAAGTTATTTATGATTGCTAATGAACTTAAAGTATGTTAGAATATAAAGCAATTAATAAATTTATTGGGGGAATTACAAATGAATGAAGTAACATTATTAAGTAGAGAACAAATTTTTGGAAATAATAAATTAGACATATTTAATAAAATAGAACCTAAAGCATTTCTAACAGATTTTGCAATATTACTTGGTGGATCTACTTTTGGTACTATGAAATATAATATTTTCTATAATAGGGGAGATTATTGGACAAAATCAAATATCTTTAATAATAATGTTTGTGTAATAAATTTATATGGATGTAATATTGATAATTTCTTATGTGATTATACTCGTGGAATTAGACCTGCCTTATCTTACACAAATATTAAAGATAATATTTCAAATGAAATAATTAATAAAAATGGAATAAAAGAAGTAGAATATGGAGAATATCCACAATATGCTGCAAAAAAAGTACTACAAGAAGAATTAGAAGAATTATATAAAAGTAATAAATTAAATAAAACAGGTAAAACATATACAACAGGTTCTAAAAAATATTATGGTAATAATAAAGATTTTTTACCACAAGAACATATAGAATATGAGTATAACAACAAAAAATATGTAAGAGTAAAAGCAACTTCACATATTGATTACAGTGGGGTATTTAAATTTAAATTGTCAAATTATAAAGAATATTTTGAGGGAGATTATGTATGGGTAGAAGTATCGAAAGTAAGATGGTTAGTAGATGAAGAAAATGATATAGCTTTATCTAAAAATATATTAGTTGCAGGTATTCAATTTGATAATAAGGAAGAATATACTGGAGATTTTGAAAATACTAATATGTATAAATTTTTAAATACATATTTTATAAAAGATATACAAATACAAGAAAAATATATAGATATAAGTAAAATATCTGGAACATATGAAGAAGCCATGGCACTAATTGAAGAAGCAAAGAGAAGACACAACGAAATTTTAGATAAATCTATTATTGGTAAAACTTTAATAAAACATTTGTAAAAACAAAAAATTATTGGAGGAATATAAATGGATGAAATAACATTATTAAGTTATGAACAAATTTGTGGAAAAAATAGATTAGATATATTTAATAAGATAACATCACGGGCAACAATAACAGATTTTGCACTTTTGTTTGGTGGAGCAACTTATATAGATGAAATTTTTGGATATAGGATAGGATTGTATTGGATAAAAACTAATAAATATAATAGTATTATTAATATCTTTGGCTCTGTGGAATATAAGCCTACAAATCATCGTGCAACTGGAATACGACCTGTTGCCTCTTACTCAAAAATCAAAAATGATATTTCGAATGAAATAATAAATGAAGATGGAATAACAGAAGTAGAATATGGAGAGTATCCACAATATACAGTAAATAAAGAATTACAATATGAATTAGAGAAATTATATGAAAATAATAAATTAACTAAAACCGGTAAAAGATATACAACAGACTCTAGAGGATATTATGAATATAGTAAAGATTTTTTACCACAAGAACACATAGAATATGAATTTGATGATAAAAAATACGTGAGAGTTAAAGCAAATCCATTTTATGGTTCATTTAAATTGTCAAATGGTGAAGAATATAAGGATGGCGATTATGTATGGGTAGAAGTGTCGAAAGTAAAGTGGATAGTGGATGAAGATAATGATATTGCATTATCTAAAAACATATTAGTTGCAGGTATTCAATTTGATAATAAGGAAGAATATACTGGAGATTTTGAAAATACTAATATGTATAAATTTTTAAATACATATTTTATAAAAGATATACAAATACAAGAAAAATATATAGATATAAGTAAAATATCAGGAACATATGAAGAAGCAATGGCACTAATAGAAGAAGCTAAAAGAAGGCACAATGAAATTTTAGATAAATCTATTATTGGTAAAACTTTAATAAAACATTTGTAAATTATCAAATTTTAGGTGAACTTGTAATATTTTTAAATTTAGTATATAATATATGGCGTTAGTGAGGGGATTAAAGTGAATAATAGAGGTTGGGGATTAACACAAATGTTGATATTATCATCAATTTTACTTATTGCTTTATTCGTTGCGGCAATTAATGTTAAAAGAGAAGAACATAATTTGAAACATGAAGATACTAATATTGAACATAAAGTTAATAATACTAGTGAAGATAATATTTCTTCAAATTATTCAAACTTAGAAAAAATGATGGTTGAAAGTGCGCAAAAACTTGTAGAAAACAAATCTGTAAGTGTTGATAAAGATATAGTTATTGTAAAAAAAGAACATTTATACGAACATAACGTTGATTTAAAAAAAGAGTTTGACAAATACGATTGTAACGGTTATACATCAATATATATGGAAGATGGTAACACTCACTATAAACCATATATAAAGTGTGGAACATATGAAACTTATGGTTACGATAATGTTTATGAGTAAAAAAGAAACTAATAAAAATCATTTTAGCTTCTTTTTTTATTAATGTATAACAGTATTTTTAATAGACGTAAATTTTAAAAAAACTTCTAAAAAACGCTTGATTTTCATATAATATTTATGATAAAATTAAAACGTTTGACGGCTTAGATGTGCAAGGTTGTTGACACGCCAGGTTAAGTTGCTCCACAATTTAAGGCGTAGTCAGGTTATTTGCTCGGAGCTAGTCTATACGAGATATAGGCGAGGGGAGGAAAAATTATGTCAAATACGAAAGTTCGTATCAGGTTGAAAGCGTATGATCATAGAATTTTAGATCAAGCAGCAATTAAAATCGTTGAGACTGTAAGAAGAACAGGCGGAAAAGTTAGCGGACCAGTTCCACTACCAACTGAAGTTCAAAAATATACAATCTTAAGAGCTGTACATAAATATAAAGATTCACGTGAACAATTTGAAATGCGTACACACAAAAGATTAATTGACATCAATAACCCTAGTAAGGAAACAGTTGAGGCATTAACTCATCTTGACTTACCAAGTGGTGTTGACATACAAATTAAATTATAATTTAAGTAGGAGGAAAAATTATGAAAGGAATCTTAGGTATTAAACGTGGAATGACACAAGTTTTTGATACTAATGGTAAATTAACTCCTGTAACTGTAGTTGAAGTTGGTACAAATGTTGTTACTCAAATCAAAACAAAAGAAAATGACGGTTATGAAGCAATTCAACTAGGTTATGGTGAAAAAAGAGAAAAATTATCAAATAAACCAGAACTTGGTCATACAAAAAAAGCGAACACAACACCTAAGCGCTTCTTAAAAGAAATTAGAGGTGTTGACATTAATAACTACCAACTAGGACAAGAAATAACAGCAGATATTTTTGAAGTTGGTGAAGTTGTTGATGTAACAGGAACTAGTAAAGGTAAAGGGTTCCAAGGCGTTATCAAACGTCATAATCAAAGCCGTGGTCCTATGGGACATGGTTCACACTATCATAGAGCTCCAGGTTCAATGGGAACTATGAGACCAATGCGTGTATTTAAAGGTAAAAAATTACCTGGACACATGGGTGAAGAAACAGTTACTATTCAAAATTTAGTTATAGTTGCTGTAGATGTTGAAAATGGTTGTCTATTAATTAAAGGGAATATCCCAGGTCCTAAAAAGTCTTTTGTTGTTATAAGAACAGCAGTTAAAAAACCAATTAAAATGGAAATGACTGATTTAATTACTTATGCAAGCGAAGAAAAAGAAGAACCAGTAGTTGAAGAAACTAATGAAGAAGTTGCACAAGTAGAAGAAACAACAGAAGAAGTAAATGAGTCATCACAAGAAGAAGCAACTCAAGAATAATTCAAAATTAAAAATAAATTTATTTGTGATGAAAGGAGGAATTTGAAATGGCTAAAACAGCTCTTTTAAATATAAAAGGTGAAAAATTAAAAGACATAGATTTAAATGATAAAATATGGAATATAGAACCAAATGATGCAGTATTACACAATGCATTAATACTTTCATTAGCATCATTAAGACAAGGAACTGCTAAAACTAAGAATCGTTCAGAAGTTAGCGGTGGTGGTAGAAAACCATGGAGACAAAAAGGTACAGGACGTGCTAGACAAGGTAGCATACGTGCTACACAATGGAGAGGTGGAGCAACAGTATTTGGTCCAACTCCAAGAAGTTATAAGAAAAAAATGAATAAAAAGGAAAGCAGATTAGCACTTTTATCTGCACTATCATACAAATACAAAGGTAAAGAATTAGTAGTAGTTGATAATATTACATTAGAAACTCCAAAAACTAAAGAATTTATTAGTGTATTAAACAATTTAAAATTAAATGATAAAAAAGTATTAGTTGTAACTTCAGAATTAGATGACAATATAATTTTAGGTTCAAGAAATCTAGATAACATATTAGTTCTTGCTAATGAAGAAATAAATACATTAGATATAGTAAATGCAGACTTTATTTTAGCAACTGAAGATGCAATTAAGAAAATAGAGGAGGTGCTTAGCTAATGATGAATCATTATAGAGATATCATTAAAGCTCCTATCATAACTGAAAAAACAGCAGCAATCGCACAAGATGGGCAAAGTTATGTATTTAAAGTTGATACAAAAGCAAACAAAACTGAAATAAAACAAGCTATTGAAAAAATATTCAATGTTAAAGTTGAAAGTGTTCATACAATAAATGTAAGACCAAAGAAAAAAAGAGTTGGTAGATATACAGGTATGACAAGTAAATATAAAAAAGCAATTGTTAAGTTAGCAGAAGGAAATACTATAGACCTTGGCTAACAGACAAGGAGGATATTTATGCCAATTAGAAAATTAAAACCAAATACAAATGGTACTAGAGGTATGTCAAGATTAATCAACGAAGAAATTACTACATCTACACCAGAAAAAAGTTTATTAGTATCATTAAAGAAAAATGGTGGTCGTAATAGTCAAGGTAGAATAACAGTTCGTCACCAAGGCGGAGGAGCAAAAAGAAAATATCGTGTTATCGATTTCAAAAGAGATAAAAAAGATATTGAAGGAACTGTGGCTACTATTGAATATGACCCAAATAGAACAGCTAACATTGCTTTAATTAATTATAAAGATGGAGAAAAAAGATATATTTTAGCTCCAAATGGATTAAAAGTTGGGGATAAAATTATGAGTGGGGAATCTGCTGACATTAAAGTTGGTAATGCACTACCACTTATGAGTATTCCAGTTGGTACAGTAGTACACAATATTGAAATGAAACCTGGTAAAGGTGGACAAATCGCAAGAAGTGCTGGTAATAAAGCACAAATCTTAGGACGTGAAGGTAAATATGTAATGCTAAGATTAAATAGTGGAGAAACTAGATTAATACTTGGTACATGCATGGCAACAATCGGAGAAGTTGGTAATGCCGATCACGAACTAGTAAATATTGGTAAAGCAGGACGTAAACGTCATATGGGAATAAGACCAACAGTACGTGGTTCTGTTATGAACCCTAACGACCATCCACATGGTGGTGGTGAAGGTAGAGCACCAATCGGTAGAAAAGGGCCTCTTACTCCTTGGGGTAAACCAGCTCTTGGATACAAAACTCGTAAAAATAAAAAAGCTTCTGACAAATTTATTGTTAATCGTCGTAAAAAGAAATAAGAAAGGATGAAATAAGATGGCAAGAAGTCTAAAAAAAGGACCTTACGTATTTGAAAGATTACTAAAAAAGGTTCGCGAAATGAATGAATCTGGTAAAAAACAAGTTATCAAAACATGGTCACGCCGTTCAACAATTTATCCTGAATTTATTGGTCACACATTTGGGGTACACAATGGTAAAGAATTCATTCCAGTATATGTAACTGAAGATATGGTTGGTCATAAATTAGGTGAATTCTCTCCAACTCGTAAATTTGGTGGTCACGGTGATGACAAGAAAAAGAAATAACCAAAGGAGGATGCTTAAATGAAAGCAAAAGCAACTGCAAACACAGTTTTAACTGCTCCTATAAAATCTCGTATTGTAATTGATTTAATACGTGGAAAAAGTGTTAGTGAAGCAGCAAATATATTAAATAATACAAACAAAAAATCTGCTAGATTAATAAATAAAGTATTAACTTCAGCAGTAGCGAATGCAGAAAATAATTTAGGTCTAGATAAAGACAAATTATACGTTCTTGAAGCATATATCAACGAAGGACCAGTTTTAAAAAGAATAAGATTTGGTTCAAGAAGTCATATTGATAGACATGATAAAAGAACATCTCATATAACTGTAGTCGTAGGTTATAAAACAAAATAAAGGAGGTATACTGATGGGTCAAAAGGTTAGTCCAGTAGGACTTAGAATCGGTATAAATAAAGATTGGGAATCTAAATGGTATGCATCTAATAAAGATTTCGGTAAATATTTAATCAAAGATGATAAAATCCGTAAATATTTAAACAAAAAATTAAAAGATGCAGGTATAGCTTCTATCTTAATTGAAAGAAATTCTAAATCTTGCGAAATAACAATTAATACTTCAAAACCTGGAGTAATAATTGGACGTGGTGGTGAAGAAATAGAAAAAATAAAGAAAGAAGTTTCAAAATTAGTAAACGAAGATATTCAAATTTCTATAAAAGAAATTAAAAATCCAGACTTAGTTGCTAAATTAGTAGCTGATAATATCGCTCATCAAATCGAAAACAGAGTTTCATTTAGAAATGCTCAAAAAAGAGCAATTAGAAATGTTATGAAAGCAGGAGCTAAAGGTGTTAAAACTGTTGTTTCTGGACGTTTAGGTGGAGCAGATATGGCTCGTAGTGAAGGATATAGTGAAGGAAATACACCACTTCACACATTAAGAGCAGACATCGATTATGCAGCAAGTGAAGCAGATACTACTTATGGAAAAATAGGTGTTAAAGTTTGGATTTACAAAGGTGAAATACTTCCTACTAAGAAATCTAAGGGAGGTAATGCAAATGTTAATGCCAAAAAGAACTAAATATAGAAAACCTCATAGAATTTCTTATGAAGGGAAAGCAAAAGGAAACACTAAATTAAGTTTTGGTGAATATGGTTTAATGGCTAAAGAAGGAGCATGGATTACAGGAAGACAAATCGAAGCTGCACGTATTGCGATGACACGTTATATGAAACGTGGAGGACGTGTATGGATTAACATATTCCCTCATTTAGCTATAACAAAACAACCACTTGAAACTCGTATGGGTAAAGGAAAAGGTAATGTAGAAGAATGGGTTGCAGTTGTTAAAGAAGGTAAAATTATGTTTGAAATCGGAGGAGTTACAGAAGATGTTGCTCGTGAAGCTCTAAGACTTGCAGGACATAAATTACCAATCAAATGCAAATTCGTTAAAAAAGAAGATGGTGGTGATACTAATGAAGGTTAATGAAATCAGAAATTTAACCACTGAAGAAATAAACAAAAAAATCGAAGAATCAAAAGAAGAATTATTCAATTTACGTTTTCAACAAGCTAGCGGTAATTTGGAAAAACCTTCAAGAATCAAAGAATTAAGAAGAACTGTTGCTAGATTAAAGACAATTCTTCGTGAACGTGAAATGAATAAAGAAGAGGAGGCTTAATCCTTATGAACGAAAAGAAACGTGAACTTATAGGAAAAGTTGTAAGTGATAAAAAAGATAAAACAATTACAGTTTTAGTTGAAACATACAAAAAAGATCCATTATATGGAAAAAGAGTAAAATATTCTAAAAAATATACTGCTCATGATGAAAACAACAGTGCTAAAATAGGTGATAAAGTTCGTATAGTATTTACTAGACCATTATCTAAAACTAAAAGATATGAACTAGTTGAAATTATCGAAAAAGCGGTAATATTATAAAACTCTTTTAGATGGAAGGAGGATAACAAATGGTTCAACAACAAAGTATTTTAAAAGTTGCTGATAATTCAGGAGCTCGTGAATTAATGGTAATTAGAGTTCTTGGAGGAAGTAAAGTTAAAACAGGAAACATTGGTGATATAGTTATTGGAACTGTAAAAAAAGCTATTCCTAATGGTACTATTAAAAAAGGTAAAGTTGTAAAAGCTGTTATAGTAAGAAGTAAATCTGGAGCAAGAAGAGAAGATGGTTCTTACATTAAATTTGACGATAATGCATGTGTTATTATTAAGGATGATAAATCTCCAGTAGGAACTCGTGTATTAGGTCCTATAGCTCGTGAATTAAGAGATGATAAAGATTTCATGAGAATAGTTTCACTAGCTAAAGAAGTAATATAACCTTTAAAAGGAGGATGAAACATGTATTTAAAAACAGGAGATAAAGTTATAGTTACCTGTGGTAAAGATAAAAACAAGCAAGGTAAAATAATTAAAACATTAAGAAATGAAGATAGAGTTATTGTTGAAGGTGTTAATATAGTTAAAAAACATATTAAACCATCAAATGGACAAGATGGAGGAATCATCGAAGTAGAAGCTCCTATTCATGTATCAAATGTTATGATTATTGATCCTAAAACAAATAAAAGAACAAGAATCGGTAAAG
Organism: uncultured Bacilli bacterium; assembly: GCA_947629195.1. Taxonomy (GTDB): domain Bacteria; phylum Bacillota_I; class Bacilli_A; order RF39; family UBA660; genus JAFSEX01. Next base: position 8,734 of record CANRCS010000009.1, read on the forward strand.
AATTAGATAAAAATGGTAAAAAAATTCGTATTACTAAAAAGTCTAATTCTAAACTAGATTAATTGGAAGGAGGGTATTTATGAACCGCCTAAAAGAAAAATATTTAAATGAAATTGTTCCTAGTTTAAAAGAAAAATATGGTTACAAATCAGTTATGCAAGTTCCAAAAATAGAAAAAATAGTTATTAACATGGGTGTTGGTGATGCACTTCAAAATAGTAAATTAATAGATGCTGCTGTTGCTGATTTAGAAAAAATATCTGGACAAAAACCAGTTATTACAAAAGCTAAAAAATCAATTGCAGGATTCAAATTAAGAGAAGGTGCTTCAATCGGATGTAAAGTTACATTACGTAATGACAACATGTACAATTTTCTAGAAAAATTAATCCGTATTTCATTACCTCGTGTTAAAGACTTTAGAGGAGTATCAAAAAGAAGCTTCGATGGTAGAGGAAACTATACATTAGGTATCAAAGAACAATTAATATTCTCTGAAATAGAATTTGATGATGTTGTAAAAGTACGTGGTATGGATATAGTTATCGTTACTACTGCAAAAACAAATGAAGAAGCATTTGATTTATTAAGTGGAATTGGTATTCCTTTTAGAAAGTAGTCTCGTAAAGGAGGAAAAAGTATGGCAAAAAAAAGCATGATTGCTAAAGCTAATAAAAATCAAAAATATAAAGTACGTGAATACACAAGATGCGAAAGATGTGGAAGACCACATTCAGTAATGGGAAAATTCAAAATCTGTCGTATTTGCTTTAGAGAATTAGCATACAAGGGACAAATCCCTGGTGTTAAAAAATCTAGTTGGTAAAAAGGGAAGGGAGGATTATTATGGTATTAACTGACCCAATCGCAGATATGCTTACGAGAATTCGTAATGCAAATGCAATGCGTTATACAAAAGTAGAAGTTCCTGCTTCTAAAGTAAAACTAGAAATTGCTAGAATTTTAAAAGAAGAAGGATTTATTAGTGAATATGAAATAGAAAAACATGATGATAAGGATGATATGATTGTTCTATCATTAAAATATGGTAATAAAAAAGAAAGAGTAATAACTGGATTAAAACGTATTTCAAAACCTGGATTACGTGTATATGCTAAAGTTGACGAAATTCCAAAAGTATTAAATGGTTTAGGAATTGCAATAATTTCTACTTCTAAAGGAATAGTAACTGATAAACAAGCACGTGAATTACAAGTTGGTGGAGAAGTACTAGCTTATATTTGGTAAAATCTTTAGAGGAGGTGGACTTATGAGTCGTATAGGAAATAGAATTTTAACAGTTCCAGAAAGTGTTACAGTTTCATTACAAGATAATTTAGTATCTGTTAAAGGTCCTAAAGGAGAACTATCAATTGAAGTTCCAGATTCAATAAAAGTTGAAGTAAATGGAAATGAATTAACTACTAAAAGATTAAATGAAATCAAAACTACAAGACAAATGCATGGTACTGTAAATGCTAATATCGCTAATATGATTGAAGGAGTTACTAATGGTTATTCTAAAGGTTTAGAAATAATCGGTGTTGGTTATCGTTTTCAACCAAAAGGTGATAAGTTAGTAATTAATGCTGGTTACTCACATCCAGTTGAACTTAGTGTTCCAAAAGGATTACAAGTTGAAGGGATAAGTAATACAGAAGTTGTTGTTAAAGGAATAGATAAACAAGCTGTTGGAGAATTTGCAGCAAATATTCGTAAAGTAAGAAAACCAGAACCATATAAGGGTAAAGGTATTCGTTATAAAGGTGAACATATCCGTCGTAAAGAAGGAAAGAAAGCTTCAAAATAAAGTAAAGGAGAGATAAGATTATGGTAAATAAGGTATCTCGTAATGAAGTACGTAAAATGAGACACTCAAGAATTAGATCTAAAATTTCTGGTACTCCTGAAGTTCCAAGATTAAATGTATTTAGGTCTAATCAAAACATATCAGTTCAAATAATTGATGATGTTAATGCTGTTACTCTTGCTAGTGCTTCATCATTAGACAAATCATTAAAAATTGAAAACGGTTCAAATATTGAAGCGGCTAAAATAGTTGGTAAATCAATTGCAGAAAAGGCTAAAAAAGCAAATATTACAAAAGTAGTTTTCGATAGAGGTGGATACCTATATCATGGACGTGTTAAAGCTTTAGCAGAAGCAGCACGTGAAAATGGATTAGAATTTTAAGAAGGAGGTTATAAAATGAAAGAAAAGAAATATAACCCACCAAAAAAGATATATGATGAAGAAGTAATTACAATTAATCGTGTTACTAAAGTTACAAAAGGTGGTCGTAATTTTAGATTCAGCGCAGTAGTTGCTGTAGGTGATAAAAAGGGAAAAGTTGGTTTAGGTATTGGTAAAGCTAACGAAGTACCTGATGCAATTAAAAAAGCTATTCAAGCAGCTACTAAAAATATTATTATGGTACCTATTGTTGATAATAGAACCATTCCACATGATGCTATTGGTGTTAGTGGAGCATCTAAAATTCTTATTAAACCAGCAGCAGCTGGGTCTGGAGTTATCGCAGGAGGTCCTGTTCGTGCAGTACTAGAACTTGCAGGAGTTCGTGATGTTGTATCTAAATCACTTGGTTCAAATACTAAATTAAATATGGCTCGTGCTACAATAGAAGCACTTAAAAGTCAAAAAACTGTTGAACATGTTGCTAAATTAAGAGGAAAAACTGTTGAGGAGATATTAAAATAATGAAATTACATGAATTAAAACCTAATGAAGGTTCAGTTAAAAAACGTAAAAGAATTGGTAGAGGACCTGGTAGCGGTACTGGTAAAACAGCTGGTAAAGGTGAAAAAGGACAAAACGCTAGAAGTGGTGGAGGAGTAAGACCTGGATTTGAAGGTGGGCAACTTCCATTATTCCGTCGTTTACCAAAAAGAGGTTTCAGCAACTCAATGTTCAAAAAAGAATATGCAGTAATTAATGTAAGTGATTTAAATAAATTTAATGATGGTGATGTTATCACTCCAGAATTATTAAAAGAATTAGGTATTATCAAAAAACAATTATCTGGTATCAAAGTATTAGGTAATGGTACATTAGAAAAGAAAGTAACTGTAAAAGCACATAAATTTAGTGATAGTGCAAAAGCAAAAATAGAAGCATCAGGTGGAAAAGTAGAGGTGATCTAATATGTTTGCTACACTTAAGCAAATATTTAAACCTACTAATAAAGATTTAAGAAAAAGATTACTATTTACTTTAGGTGTATTATTCATATTTAAAATTGGTACAGTAATTAGAATTCCTGGTACTGACAATTTGACCGATAACTTAGGTGTACTTGAATTAATAAATGCAATGGGTGGTGGAGCCTTAAAACAATTTTCAGTATTTGCTTTAGGGGTTATGCCATACATTACTGCATCAATCATTATTCAACTATTATCAATGGATATAATTCCATATTTATCCGAATTAAATAAACAAGGATATACAGGAAGACAAAAAATGAATCAAATAACTAGATATGTAGGTATAGCATTTGCCTTTATACAAGGTTTTGCATATTCATTTGCATTCCTTGGAAGTGGTAATGGTACATTAGAATATCTAAGAGTTGCCTTAATAATGACTGCTGGTACATCATTCCTATTATGGCTTGGTGACCAAATTACACAAAAAGGTATTGGGAATGGTATATCGCTAATAATCATGGCTGGTATATTAGCAAGTATTCCTACAATGTTTATTGATGCATTTAGAGAATTAGTTAAATTTGATAGTACACAAACAATATTTATTGGTTCAATTTCATATTTAGTATTTATTGCGATTTATCTACTAATAATAGTAGGAGTAATTTTCGTTCAAGAAGCTGAAAGAAGATTACCAATGCAATATGCAAATAAAACTACAAGTTCTTATGGTGGACAACAATCTTATATGCCATTAAGACTTAACTCTGGTGGAGTTATACCAGTAATCTTTGCATCAAGCGTAATAGCAATTCCTGCTACTATCGCACAATTTGTAAAAAATGAAGGATTTTCATTATTTGTCAATAAATACTTAAATTATAATACACCAATAGGATTTATAATTTACATATTATTAATTTTATTCTTTGCTTACTTTTATGTATTCTTACAACTTAATCCTGAACAAATGGCAGAAGATCTACAAAAACAAGGTGGATATATTCCAGGAATTAAGCCAGGTAAAGATACATGTAAATATATAAAGCAAGTAATATCAAGATTAACAATAGTAGGTGCAGTATTCTTAGCAGTTATTGCAGGATTACCAATTATATTTACTAATATATCAAAATTACCATCTAGTATAACTATTGGTGGTACAGGATTATTAATCGTAGTTGGTGTTGCACTAGAAACATATAAACAACTAGAAAGTTCATTAGTAAGTCGTAATTATAAAAAATCAAGATATTCACATAAGAAGGTAAAAGCATGAAAAAAAATATAATTTTTCTTGCTGCACCTGCCGCAGGTAAAGGAACACAATCTAGTATGCTAGAAGAAAAATATAGCCTTGTTCATATATCAACTGGAGATTTACTTCGTGATGAAGTAAAATCTGGAAGTGAACTTGGTAGAAAAATCGAGGAAATGCAAAAACAAGGTATTCTTGTTAATGATTCAATAGTAACTCCAATATTAGAAAAAAAATTAATTGAATGCAAAAATAATAATGGATTTATATTAGACGGTTATCCAAGAAATCTTGAACAAGCTAAAATACTCGATGAAATTCTTGATAAACAAAATATGAAAATAGATTGTGTTATATACCTAGATATTGATTATGACCTTGCAATGAAAAGAGCTTGTGGTAGACTTGGATGCCCAAAATGTGGTAGAATATACAACGAATATTTTGATGAAGCAAAACCTAAAGTTAAAAATAAATGTGATTTTTGTAATGTAGAATTATCACACAGAGGTGATGATAATGAAAAATCATTTGAAAATAGATTTAACACATTTATAGAAAATACAAGACCGTTAATAGATTATTATAAAGAAAAAGGAATACTTCATAGTATTAACAGCAATCTTAAATCTGATGAAGTACATAAACAAATATTAAATATTTTAAACTAAAGAAGGGGTAATGTTATAATGATAACTATTAAAACTCCAAGAGAAATTGAATTATTAAGAAAAGCTGGTAACATTGTTTACAGAACTCATAAATATTTACAACAGTTTATAAAAGAAGGTATAACAACAGATGAATTAAACAATCTTGCTCATAAATTTATTCTAGAACAAGATGCTACTCCATCATTTCTTAATTATGATGGATACCCTAAATCAATATGTGTATCCGTAAATGAACAAGTTGTTCATGGAATACCATCTGATTATAAACTTAAAAAAGGTGATTTAGTATCAATTGATATTGGTGCATGTTATAAGGGATACCATGGAGATTCAGCATGGACCTACTTCGTTGGAGAGCCAACAGAAGATATAAAAAGATTAATGGAAGGTACTAAAGCTGCACTATATGAAGGACTTAAAGCAGTTAAGCCTGGTAACCATATAGGAGATATAGGTACAGCAGTTGAAAATTGTGCTAAAAAATATAATCTTAGCGTCGTAAGAGAATTAGTAGGTCATGGTGTTGGTACAAATGTACATGAAGAACCAGAAGTACCAAACTTCTCTATGAAATATAGAGGACCAGTCCTAAAAGAAGGTATGGTTATAGCTATTGAACCTATGTTAAATCTAGGTAGTAGACACGTTGTTATGGAAGAAGATGAATGGACAATATCTACCTATGATAAAAAACCATCTGCACATTATGAACATACTGTCTTAGTTACCAAGGATGGTTATGAAATCTTAACAGGAGAGTGATAAGATGGCAAAAGATGATGTAATAGAAATGGAAGGTAAAATATTAGAAACCTTACCAGGCGGAAAATTCAAAGTAGAACTAGAAAACAAGCATATTGTAGAAGCTCACGTTTCTGGTAAAATAAGAATGCATTACATTCGTATCTTACCAGGTGATACAGTACTTGTTGAATTATCCGTTTACGATTTAACACGTGGGCGTATAACCTATAGAAAATAGTAGGAGGGATTTTTAATGAAAGTAAAACCATCAGTAAAGCCAATTTGTGCGAAATGTAAAGTAATTAAACGTAAGGGAAAAGTAATGGTAATTTGTGAAAACCCAAAACACAAACAAAAACAAGGATAATGGAGGTGTAATATATGGCACGTATTAAAGGTGTAGATATCCCTAACAATAAAAGAGTTGAAATATCTTTAACTTATATTTTTGGTATTGGTAAAAGCACAGCTGGAAAAATCTGTGAAGATGCTAAAATAGATAAAAATAGAAGAGTAAAAGATTTATCAGAAGAAGAATTAAACTTAATTCGTGATGAAGTTTCAAAATATACTATCGAAGGTGATTTAAGACGTGAAGTTAGTACTAATATAAAAACTCAAATGGATATTAAATCATATCGTGGTATTCGTCATAAAAAAGGGTTACCTGTAAGAGGTCAAAGAACAAATAGAAATTGTAGAAATTGTAAAGCTCATAAAGGACCAAGAAAAGTTGTTGCAAATAAGAAAAAGTAATATGAAAAAGGAGGTTATCTAAAATGGCTTATAAAACAAGAAAACGTAAAATAAAGAAGAATGTGCCTGAAGGTCAAGCACATATTCATTCAACTTATAATAATACAATAGTTACAATTACTGATAATGATGGTAATGTAATTAGTTGGGCATCAGCTGGAACATTAGGTTTCAAAGGAAGTAAAAAAAGTACTCCATTTGCAGCTGGAATGAGTGCAGAAGCAGCAGGTAAAACTGCAGTAGAAAGCGGAATGAAAAAAGTACAAGTAAGAGTAAAAGGATTAGGACCAGGACGTGAAACTGCTATAAGATCATTACAAACTGCTGGGTTAGAAATTACTGAAATTATTGATGAAACACCTATACCACACAATGGATGTCGTCCACCAAAACGTCCTCGTAACTAAGAAAGGGAGTGTGCTAAAGTGTTAAAATTTGAAAAACCAGAATATAAAGTAACTGAATATGTTGAAAGTAATAATTATGGTAAATTTGAATTAGAACCACTTGAAAGAGGTTTTGGTACTACAATAGGAAATGCATTAAGAAGAGTTATGCTATCTAGTTTACCAGGTAGTGCAATTACAAGTGTAAAAATTGATGGAGTTTTACACGAATTCCAAACAATAGATGGTGTAATTGAAGATGTAACAACAATTATCCTTAACTTAAAAGGAGTTGTTATTAAAAACCATACAGAAGAAGCTAAAACTCTTAAATTAAATGTTAATGGAGCAAAAGTTGTTACTGCTGAAGATTTTGAAGCAGATCCTGATATTGAAATAGTTAATAAAGACCATGTCATAGCAACAGTTGCAGAAGGTAAAAATTTATCAATGGAAGTAACAATAGGTAATGGACGTGGTTATGTAAGATGTGATGAACAAAGCAAATATTTAGGAAATAGTAAAGTTGGAGTTATTCCAATAGATTCATTATATTCTCCAATTGAAAGAATTAGCTATGAAGTTGAAAATGCACGTGTTGGACAAAATGAAAACTATGATAAATTAATCATGAACGTTTGGACAAACGGTGCAATGAAACCACAAGAAGCAATAGCTTTAGCTGGTAGAATCTTAATCGAACACTTAGAAATAATTACACAAATAGATGAAATAGCTGATGTTAAAGGATTAATGAATGAAAAAGTAGAAGATCCTAGAATTAAAACATTACAAACACCAATAGAAGATTTAGATTTATCTGTTCGTGCATATAACTGCTTAAAAAGAGCTTCATTATTAACTGTTCAAGATATAACAGCTAAAACTGAAACTGAAATGATGAAAATACGTAATTTAGGTAAAAAATCTTTAAAAGAAGTTATTGATAAAATTAAAGATATGGGACTTAAATTCAGAGATGAAGACTAATAAAGGAGGTAAATCAATATGGCATATAGAAAATTAGGAAGAGATAATAAACATAGAAGAAGCTTACTTGCTACACAAGTAAAAGACTTAATAAATAACGAAAGAATAACAACAACTATAACTAGAGCAAAAGAAACTCGTAAATTTGCAGATAAAATGATTACATATGCAAAAGATGGAAGTCTAGTTGCTAGAAGAAAAGCATTAGCATTCCTACATAATGATAAAGATACAGTTAAAAAATTATTCGATGTTTTAGCTCCACGTTATTCTAATAGAAACGGTGGATATACAAGAATTTTAAAACTTGATGAAAGAAAAGGCGACGATGCCTTAATGGTAATTTTAGAATTAGTTAAAGAGGAAGAAGAAAAATAATTCTTCCTCTTTTATACAAATAATAAACTGGCAAAAATTACCAACAAAATTCTACCTAAATATGTATTATAATTAATATGTATAGTATACTGCAGAAAGGAAGTATAATATGGAGAATCAAACAAAAATAAATAAAAATAACAGAACAATGATATATATAATCTTAGTAGCACTTCTATTACTTGGAATAGGAATAACAATTGCATATTTTACTGCACAAAGCTTAAGTAATACACAAACAATAACAACAGGAGGATTA
>CANRCS010000010.1 GCA_947629195.1 uncultured Bacilli bacterium
TTATTAATTTATTTATCTAATGTAATTGTAATTGTGTATTTATTAGTTTCATCATTTTCATCCATTTGAACCATATATCCATTGTTTTGTAAATTCATTACGGTATTTCTTATAATTGCAACTGCTCCTGTTATATCATGTTGCATTATCATTGCTTGTGGTCCTGTTTCTTGTTCTTGGACAGGTTGTTCTTCTTGTGGTGCAGCATATCCACCATCTTGTTGAGGTAATATTCCTTGCGCATTATTCATATCATTTCCGTAAGGTGTTTGCCCATAATTTTGTAGTTGCATTTGATTATACATCATATTAGGATCTTGCATAGGCATTTGTTGTCCTGGATAATATGGTACATTTTGTCCATAAGTTTGAGCTTGCATTTGATTATACATCATATTAGGATCTTGCATAGGCATTTGTTGTCCCGGATAATATGGTGCATTTTGTCCATAATTTTGTGGTTGCATTTGATTATACATCATATTAGGATCTTGCATAGGCATTTGTTGCCCTGGATAATATGGTGCATTTTGTCCATAATTTTGTGGTTGTGCTTGATTATACATCATATTAGGGTCTTGTGGTTGTGGATTATAAACACTACCTTGTGTAGCATTTTCTGGTATTTGTTGATTATATATATTATTTTCTTCTGATAACATAGGCGTTGGTGAAACCTCCTTTTCTTCTTTCGAACTATTTAATATTGGTTCATCTTTTGGAATACTTACAAAATTGTCAAATTTATCATCATTTTCTTCATTATTACCAATATCCATATTTGCTGCTTCATCATCTAAATTCGCATAGTTGTTTATAAATTTATTTCCATGGTTAATATTTATTTGATCAAAATCTGGTATTTCATTATCGACAGTATTTTGACTTTCATTATTTGGTTCTTCCTCTGTTATTGCTTCTTCACTTTTTAAATTGTTATTATTAGTATTTTCAATATTTTGGCTATTATCACTACCAAAATCAATTATTTCTTCTACCTCTTCTTTTTCTTTTTCAATTGGTGAATTATTTTTTTCTTGCTCTAAAAAATCTTTTATAGCTAAATCTGTTTCTCTTACTGTCATTCTATTTTCTATAATATGATTTAGCATTTCTACTTGACTATCATGATTTTTAAGCGATAACAAACTTCTAGCATGTCTTTCAGATATTTTATTTTTAAGTAGTGCTTGTTGAACTTCATCGCTTAAATCTAGTAGTCTTAGAGTATTAGAAACAGCAGGTTGACTTTTGCCCATTTTTTTTGCCAATTCTTCTTGGGTCATTTGGCCTAAACTTAAAATTTGCTTATATGATTTAGCTTTTTCAACTGCCGTTAAATCTTTTCTTTGTATATTTTCTGCTAAAGCTATTTCTGCACTTGTTGCATCATCTAATTCCATAACAATTGATGGTACTTGTTTAAGTCCAATCATATTGGCTGCTTTATATCTTCTCTCCCCAGCTATTATTTCAAATTTATTTCCTAGTTTTCTCAATACAAGTGGTTGTATTAGGCCATGTTGTTTTATTGATTCAGCTAGTTCCTGCAAAGAGTCCTGGTCAAAATTTTTACGTGGCTGAAACCTGTTGGGGATTATATCCTCAACATTTATATACTGTATTTTTTCTTGCATATATAAGGACCCCTCCTTACTCTTTTTATTCTTTCAAAAGTTTACAATAATCTACTCTATATATTATTCTAACTTTTTTCTGATATTTTTACAATGGTTTTTTCTTAATTTGTTCAAATTTCCTAGGATACATGTCTTTTGTTTTATCTAATTTTTGAACTTTTATAAGACTTCTATTACTATTTTCGATTGGTAATAAAAATTTTTGAATATCTACTATTTTACAGTTCAATTCATGTTCTATATTATTTATATTATTAAGTTCATCATCAATATTTGACTTCATTGCAATAAAATTACCATTTATTTTTAACATTGGAATAGATATTTCTAATAAAATGTTTAATTTTGCTACTGCACGAGCAGTTATAACATCATATTTTTCTATATTTTTCTTTGCAAATATTTCTGCTCTTTCATGTATTGCTTCTATATTTTTTAAATTTAACTTATTTATAACTTCTTTTAGAAAGTTTATTCTTTTATTTAATGAATCTACTAATGTTATTTTTAAATTAGGAAAAACTATTTTTAAAACAATTCCAGGAAATCCAGCTCCACTTCCTATATCACATAAACTTTTTATATTATTTAAGTTTATAATCTTATTAATAGTTAATGAATCATAATAATGTTTTAAATAAAAATCATTTTTATCTGTTATTCCAGTAAGGTTCATAACTTTATTATATTCTATAACCATATTATAATATTCTTCTAATTGGTTTAATTGTTCTTGAGTTATATCTATATTTATTTTTTTTAATTCTTGAATAAAATTCTCAATATTCATTTATATACCTCTTTTTTTTAAATAAATCATTAATATTGATATATCAGAAGGATTTACCCCACTTATTCTGCTTGCTTGTCCAATTGATGTTGGTTTTACTTTTATAAGTTTTTCCCTTGCTTCAGAAGCCAAGTTTTGAATTTGATTGTAATCTAAATCTTGTGGAATTTTTTTATTTTCTAATTTAATCATTTTTTCTGCTTCTCTAATAGTTTTATTAATATATCCTTCATATTTTATATTTATTTCTACTTGTTCTAATATTTCTTTATCATAATCTATATTTATTAATCTTTTTATATGTTCCATATGGATTTCTGGTCTTTTTAATAAATCATATAAGAATATTCCATCTTTTATAATTGAACTATTAATTGAAGTTAAAAATTCATTTATTTGTTTTGTTGGTGTTATTTTATTATTTTTTAAAAATTCTGTTAGTTCTTTTATTTTTTCTCTTTTATAAATTAATCTATCATATTGCTTTTGATTAATTAAACCTACATTATATCCATATTCTCTAAGTCTTAAATCAGCATTATCATGTCTTAATAATAATCTAAATTCTGCACGAGAAGTTAAAAGTCTATATGGCTCTAGTGTTCCTTTTGTTACTAAATCATCTATTAAAACACCAATATATGCTTCATTACGTCCTAAAATTAAAGGCTCTTTATTTTCTAATTTTAAAGCTGCATTTATACCTGCAATTAATCCTTGTGCAGCTGCTTCTTCATATCCACTTGTTCCATTTATTTGTCCAGCAGTATATAAGTTATTTATGATTTTGCTTTCAAGTGATGCTTTCATTTGTAAGGGATTAATTGCATCGTATTCTATGGCATAAGCATATTTTAAAATTTTTACATTTTCTAGTCCTTCTATACTATGTACCATTTGTTCTTGAACATCATGTGGCATACTTGTTGAAAAACCTTGTAAATATATATCATCATAATATAAAGATTCTGGTTCTAGAAATAATTGATGCCTATTTTTATCTGAAAATCTTACAACTTTATCTTCTATTGATGGGCAATACCTTGGACCTACTCCTTCTACATATCCACCATACATACTTGATTTTTCAAGATTATCTCTAATTATTTTATGGGTATTTTCATTAGTATAAACTAAATAACATGGTTCTTGTTTTTCAATGTCATATATAGGTTTATCATCAAAACTAAAAGTCCAATAGGTTTTATCTCCATCTTCTCTTCTAGTTTTTGAGTAATCTATTGTATGTCTATCAAGTCTTGGAGGTGTTCCAGTTTTAAGTCTTATTATTTCAAATCCTAATTTTCTAAGATTATCACTTAAATACATTGATGGTTCTTCATTATTTGGACCTTTTCTTGTTCTAGTTGAACCAACTAATATATCTGATTTTAAATATGTACCTGTAGTTAGTATTACTGCTTTTGAATATATTTTTTTATTATCTTTTAAAATAACTCCCCTTATTTCATTATTTTCTACTATTAAATCTTCCACAATTGATTCCATTAAATCCAAATTTTCTTGATTTTGTAGAAGTTTTAACATTTCCTTTGGATAAGTTATTTTGTCTCCTTGTGCTCTTAAACTTCTTACTGCTGGTCCTTTTGATGAATTAAGCATTTTTATTTGAATATGTGTTTTATCTGCAACTTTCCCCATTTGTCCACCTAAAGCATCTATTTCGCGTACTACAATTCCTTTAGCACTTCCACCTATTGAAGGATTACATGGCATACTTGCTACATTTTTTAAATTACCTGTTATTAATAAAGTCTTATGATTTTTTTTAGCTGCTGCAAGGGAAGCTTCACATCCAGCATGGCCTGCTCCTACAACAATTATTTCATAATTCATATATGTCACTTCCTACTTTATTTTCCTAAACAAAATTGAGTAAATAATTGGTCTATTAATTCATCAGAATAAGACTCTCCTATTATTTCACCTAAAATATTCCATATATTTTTTAAATCAATTTGTATCATATCTATTGGTATATCATTTGAAATTGAAATATCAATATCATTAATAATTTTTACACATTGTTTTAATAGTGATATACTTCTCGCACTACTTAAATATGTTAAATCTTTATCTTCTATTTTTCCTAAATTAAATAATTCAACAATTTTATTTTTAAGATTGTCTAATCCATCGTTTTTTATTGTATTGCTTGTTATAATTTCTAATCCTTTTAATTTTTCCATATCTATTTTTGATGGTAAATCATTTTTATTAATTAATATAATACGTTTTTTGTCTTTAGTATTATCTATTAATTTTAAATCATCTTCTGATAAACTTTCATTATTATTTAATACAATTATTATTAAATCAACATTTTCTAAAGTTTTTTTACTTTTTTCTACACCTATTTTTTCTACTAAATCATTAGTAGTTCTAATACCTGCTGTATCGATTACATTTACAGTTATTCCATTTAATATAAATTCACCTTCAACTATATCTCTTGTTGTTCCTTTTATATCTGTTACTATTGCTTTATCTTCTTCTAATAAAGCATTTAAAATACTACTTTTACCTACATTTGGACTTCCAAATATTCCTATTGTAATGCCATCTTTAATTAGTTTTGTATTTTCTGATTTTATAAGTATTTTATTAATCTCTTCTTTAATATATATTAATTTTTCTTTTAATAAATTATTTGTCATTTCTATAGCATCCTCATACTCTGGATAGTCAATATTAACTTCAATATTAGTTAAAACTTCTACTATATTTTGTCTTAAATCTTTTATTAAAGATGATATTTTACCTTCTACTCCATTTATTGCCATCTTTCTAGTAGTTTCAGTTTTAGAATTTATTAAATCCATAACAGATTCTGCTTCTATTAAATCTATTCTACCATTTAAAAATGCTCTTTTAGTAAATTCTCCTGGTTCTGCTAATCTACATCCATTATTAAGTAATAATTCTAAAATTTTATTTGTAGTAGCAAGACCACCATGACAATTTATTTCAACTATATCTTCTTTAGTAAATGTTTTTGGTGCTTTCATAACTGATACTAATACTTCATCTATAATATCTTTATCATCTACAATATGTCCATAATTTATTGTATGTGAATCTACTTTTAATAAATCATTACCTTTAAAAATTTTATTTGTTATTTTTATTGCATCTATTCCACTAACCCTTATTATTGAAATTGCTCCTATACTTAGTGCAGTTGAAACTGCTGCAATAGTATCATACATAAAATCACCACCAATTCGATTACTAATTATATCATATTTTTAATTATAAATTAAAAAATTATTAACAAATTCATTATTGTTAATAATTTTTTGTTAATTAATCTTGTTTTGGCTTTATTACTATATATCTATTTGGTTCTTCCCCAACACTTTCAGTATATACATCTTTAAATTTGGAAATAGCATTATGAACTATTCTTCTTTGATATGAGTTCATACTATCCATTTTGGTTTCTATTTTTGTTCTAGAAACTTCTTTTGCTAATTTACGAGCTAGAAACTCTAAATTTTTTATTTGTTTTGATTTGTAATTTTCAACATCTAATACGATATTTAATTTTGTATTATATTTTATCATTACCATTTGTTTTACAATTGTTTGTAGAGATGATAATGTTTGTCCATTTTTACCTATTAATATAGGATTGTTATCCGAAAACATTCTCATACTTATTGTATTGTCTCTTATTTTTATTTCAATTTTAGTATCTATTCCCATTAATTTAGTAATATTAATAAGAAAATTATTAACATCATTTACTATATCTTCTTTTTTATAAACTTCAATTTCTACTTTTTTACCACCAAATAGTCCTTGTTTTACTTCTTTTTCATGAACTATTAATTCTTCTATTGGCACATTTAATTCTTCTGTTGCTTGATTTACTGCATCTTCATAAGTTTTTGCCGTATATACATATTTAAAATCCATATTATTTCCTACTTTCACTTTGTTTTTTTACTATTAAATTTTGTACAACAGTAAATAAATTAGTTGCTATCCAATAAATTGCTATACCTGCTGGTAAACTAAATGATGCTATTGCAATTATTATCATCATAAATCTTGTCATAAATTTCATTTGTTGTTCTTGTTCTGGAGCTACTGCAGTTGCATTTAATTTAAATGAAAAATATGTTGTTGCGATTGTTGCAATTATTAATATTATATAGATGTATGTTCCTTTAGATAAAGCAACGATTGGTGTTGTTCCTAAATGAAATCCAATAAATGTTTCTTCAAATAGTGCAGGTACTCTATTAACTGCTTCTAGAAATGCAAAGAATAAAGGAATTTGTATGAATGAGAATAAACAACCAGACATTGGATTAATATTATATTTTTTATATACCATCATCATTTCTTGCGATTTTTGCATCATTACATCTCTATCATCTTGTGGTTTATTTTGATATTTTCTTTCTATTTTATTAAGTTCTGGTTGAGCTTTTTTCATATTTTCAGATTGCATTGCTGTTTTCTTTGTTATTGGTATTAATACTGCCCTTATTAATATACTGACAATTATTAAACCAAATCCATAATTTTTAAGTAATTTACCTATCGTTATTATTAACCAAGCAAGTGGTTTTACAAATATTGAAGTCCATAATCCTTCATATCCACCAGATGTTATTTTAAATTCTTTACATTCTGGTAATTTTGAAATATCAACATCATTTTTTTTGTATATATCTATAACTTCTTTATTTGTAGGCTTACATAAAATATTTTCTGTAATAGATTGTCCTGTTTTTTCGTAGACTACTCTCTTATTATTCTTATCTGTTAATGTTTTAGTACATCCAGTAGTTAAAAATAGGAATAATACTAAAATAATTAATATTTTTCTTTTTTTCAATTTGTTCATCTCCATTTACTATATTCTAATAATTTTATTATAGAATTTTCTTTTTCTTTAAATGTTAAATCTAAAAATGGTTTCTTCATTATTATAATATAATCTTGATATTTTTTAAATAGATTTTCATTTTTATCTATAATATTTTTTACTTGTCTTTTAATTTTATTTCTTATAACAGCATTACCTATTTTTTTACTAACAGAAATACCGTACCTATTTCTATTTAATTCATTTTCCTTATAATATATAACTATATATTTATTTCCGATAGTTTTTCTATTATTAAGTACTTTTTTAAATTCTTCATTTTTTTTAACTATATTTATCTTTTTCATAGCTTCACCTTTTATATAGTAAAAAACCACTGATAAATTGCAGTGGTATATATTCTTATTTACTAAGTCTTTTACGACCTTTTCTTCTTCTACTTGCTAATACTTTACTTTTTGCACGTGCAAAGAATCCATGTTTCTTTTGTTTTTTCCTTTTATTTGGTTGATATGTTCTCTTCATTATTAACACCTCCAGATCTAACGTTAATTTCTTGAATGCATTTATAATTATAAAGAAATAGAAAATTTTGTCAATGCTTTTGAAAACTTTTTAATTATCAATCTTTATTTTTCTTTTTTTAGAAAATAATTAATATTGGGAAATAATTTATAAATATATTTCCCGGGAAATTATAATTTTTGGGAAATAAACAAGCATTTGTGGATAACTTTTATTGTTTTATAGGAAAAATTTGAGTTATCCACAATTTCAACAGGTATGTTGATAAAATTATCCCATATTGTTATTAAAGTTATCCACAGATCTGTGGATAACTTTAAATTTAACTTATATTTAAATAATCATACTGTGGGAAATATTGTTTATAACATGTTTATTTATTTTTTTTGTCAATTTTTGTTTTCATTTATACAATTTTAGTTTAAAATATAAATTGAAAGAACAAATAATAAATGGATAGGAGGTGAATGGTTATGAATGTCAACGTTATTTGGACAAACTTTTTAAATAAGATTAAAGAACAAATAACATCACTTGCTTTTGATACTTGGTTTAAAGATACAAAACTTGTTGAACTTCAAAATGGAAAAGCAACTATCTTGGTTCCAATGCATGTTCATAAAAAACATTTAATTGAAAATTATAGTGAAATGATTGAAAATACTTTAAATTTAGTAACAGGTACAAATTTTGAAATCGAATTTATTTTAGAAGAAGAATTAAATAATAAGGATGAAGTAGATATTGATGTCGATATGATAGGTGTTCCAACTTCTAAGGTAAAAATAGAAACAAACTTAAATAGTAAATATTTGTTTGAAAATTTTATAGTAGGAGAGAGTAATAGATTTGCACAAGCAGCAGCTCTATCTGTTGCAGAAAATCCAGGAAAAATGTATAATCCGTTATTTATATATGGTAAAAGTGGACTTGGTAAAACGCACCTTATGCACGCAATTGGAAATTATATATCAAGTAATTCTAATAAAAATGTATTATATGTTACAAGTGAACAATTCATAAGTGATTTTCTTGGAATAAATAAAAAAGATAAAAATGGTAGTAATTTTGATTATATTGATTATTTTAAAAGTAAATATAGGGATATAGATGTATTAATAATAGATGATATTCAATTTTTAGGGAGTGCACAACAAACTCAACAAGAATTTTTCCACACCTTTAATAAATTATATGACGATAATAAACAAATCATTATTTCATCAGATAGATCTCCAGATGATTTAAAAATATTAGAAGATAGGCTTAGAACAAGATTTAGTTGGGGATTGTCAGTAAATATTTTTCCACCTGATTTTGAACTTAGAAAACAGATTTTACTTAAAAAAATATCAGGACAGGGGATGATAAGTGATGTTCCTAATGATGTAATAGAATATATTGCGAATAATTTACAATCTGATGTAAGACAACTTGAAGGAGCAGTTACAAGATTATTTGCGTATGCAGCTATGATGGGAGGAAGTAATATAACACTAGATTTAGCTATTGAAGCACTTAAAGATAATATAAATAAAACTATTGGTAGTCAAAATAGTATTCAACGAATACAAAGAGTAGTTGCAGATTATTACCAAATATCAGTAGAAGATTTAAAATCTAAAAAAAGACATTCATCTATTGCATATCCTAGACAAATTGCTATGTACTTAACTAGAAAATTAACAAATGAATCATTTCCTAAAATTGGAATTGAATTTGGTGGTAGGGATCATTCAACAGTAATTTATGCCATTGATAAAATTAGCACTGAAATAAATCAAAATATGCAATTAAAAAATTTGGTTGAAACATTACAAGAAAAAGTAAAATAAACATTAATTGTTTAAAACATTTAAAATATAAACTAAGTTTTTAACAGGTTAATTTTAGTAAATTTATTGTTTTAATTGGGTTTCTTTTAGTTATCCACAGTTATCAACAGTAATAATAATAAAAATATATATAATTAATAATAATGTAGGGGAGGAATTTTTTATGAAATTAAAAATTAAAAAAGATTTATTATTAGAAAATTTATCTAATGTGTCTAAGGCAATATCAACAAAAAATATTATTCCAGTTTTATCTGGTATTAAATTTGATCTAACTAATGAAGGGTTATATTTAACAGCTAATGACAATGATATAACTATTCAAGCATTTATTAACAGTAATGATATAGAATCTATCGAAAAGGAAGGTAGTATTGTTTTACAAGGTAGATATATATTAGAAATAATTAGAAAATTACCTGGTGATATTATAGATATAGAATTAGTAGATGAATATAAAGTATGGATACATTCCAACTCATCTGAATTTAATTTAAATGGTATTAATCCAGATGATTTTCCACAAACAAATCTAACTGAAACTAAGATGCCAATAATAATAGAAAAGCATCTCATTAAAGATATAATTAATCAAACTGCATTTGCAACTTCAACTCAAGAATCTAGACCATTATTGACAGGTATTAATTTTAAAATAGATACTGAAAAAATTGAATGTACTGCAACTGATTCATACAGATTATCAAAAAAAGTATTAAAGTTAAATAATCAATTAGATGATGCAGTCAATATAGTTATACCATGTAGAAATTTATTAGAACTAATTAAAATAATAAAAGATGATGATTCTAAAATTGAACTTCATGTATTTAATAATAAAGTATTGTTTAAATTTGATAATTTATTATTCCAATCAAAAGTTTTAAATGGAACATATCCAGATACCTCTAAATTAATTCCAGAAGAATTTTTAATTCAACTCGAAGCTCCATTACAACAATTATATGATGTTATAGATAGAGCATCAGTTTTAGCAAGTGATAAAGAAAAAAATATTATTAAGTTAGAAAGTAGGGGAAATGAATTAATAATATCATCTACATCTTTAGAAATAGGAAGAGTTGAAGAAAAATTAGAAGTTTTAAATGAATCACAAAATGATATAGTAATTTCATTTAGTTCAAAATATATGATGGAAGCATTAAAAGCAATTAAATCTAATAAAGTAATATTATTATTTAATAGCGAAATTAAACCAATTATATTAAAAGATGTTGAAAATGATGATATTACCGAATTAATTTTACCAATTCGTACCTATTAAACTAAAAATCGAGTATTTTCGATTTTTTTTTATGATAAATAAATATTGGACGTAGTCCTAATACTTATTTTTAGGGGGTGAATACATTGAATGATTATGAAATAAGTGAAGATACTTTAGCAATTATTCCAATGAAAAATAATATGTCAAAAATTATAGAAAAAAATAATGTATTAATTGTTAATTTGTCACCAATGGATATAATCAATTATAGTTGTCTTTACTTTGGAAGTTCATATGAGGGTAGACATTCAGCAACAAAACATTTACTTGGTATTTCATACAAATCTCCAATAGTAATAGAGGAGAGTAGAAACATGATTTTTTTTCCAACAAAATCTCCAAGACTATTTAATTGTTATTGGATATCTTTAAAAAATATTTCAAATTACAATGAAAATAAAAATAATTCTGAAATAGTTTTTAAAAATGGGTTCAAATTAGAAATACCAATATCATATGGTTCACTTGATAATCAAATACTTAGAGCAACAAGATTAGAATCAATTTTAAGAAACAAAAAATAAGCTAAAAATAGGATAAAATTCCTATTTTTTTTAACTATATTCTTTCATTTTGTGGTATAATTAATATGCGTATAGGAGTATTAATAATATATTAAGGTGGTTTTATGGGGACAAAAACGGTGTTAAAATGCTTTTGAATAATATTACTTTAGTAAATTTTAGAAATTATGAAAAAGTTTCAATTGATTTTTCAAACAATATTAATATTCTTATAGGTGATAATGCACAAGGTAAAACTAATATTCTAGAATCAATTTATGTACTTGCAATTACAAAATCACATAGATCATTAAATGATATTAATTTGATAAAAAATAATAAAGAATTTTGTAAATTAAAAGGAAAAATTAGAGTCAATGGAATATCTAGAAATCTAGAATTTTTTTTATCTAATAAAGAAAAAAGAGTAAGTATTAATAATAAACAAATAAGAAAATTAACAGATTATATTTCTAATTTTAATATAATTTTATTTACTCCAGATGATTTAGAATTGATTAAAGGTTCCCCAGCAGTTAGAAGAAAATTTTTAAATATTGAAATAGGTCAATTAGATAATCATTATTTGAATATTTTAAATGATTATAATAAACTTTTAAAAACTAGAAACGAATATTTAAAAATAAATATTAAAAAGAACAAATTAAATATTAATTATTTAAATGCACTAACTGATAAAATTATAGAAAAAGCATTATATATTTATCAAAAAAGATTTGAATTCATTAATCAGCTTAATAAATATGTTAACAATATTTATTACGATATCACTAAAAATGGGAATTTGCAATTAAAGTACATTAATAATTTATCTGTTGATAATTATGATAGTGACAAAATTAAAAAAATATTATATGAAAAGTTTAATCAAAATTTAGAAAAAGAAAAAATACTAGGTGTAACTTTATTTGGACCACATAAGGATGATATTATTTTTAAATTAGATGATAATGATATTAAAATATATGGTTCTCAAGGTCAGCAAAGAAGTTGTATTTTAGCACTTAAATTATCTGAAATTAGTATTTTTAAGGAAATAACAAAAGAAAATCCAATAGTTCTTTTGGATGATGTTTTTAGTGAATTGGATGATATTAAGAAAAATAATTTAATTAAATATTTTAATGATGATATTCAAATAGTAATAACTACTACTGATTTAAAAGAAATAAAAAAGGAATTATTAAACAATTCCTGTATTTATAAAGTAGAAAATGGAACAATAGAAAAACTAGAAGAGGTGTGAATATGAAAGAAGAACATTATAATGATTCAGATATACAAGTACTTGAAGGTTTAGAAGCAGTTAGAAAAAGACCAGGTATGTATATTGGTAGTACAAGTTCAAGGGGATTACATCATTTAGTTTGGGAAATAGTTGATAACGCTATTGATGAAGCGTTAGCAGGATATTGTGATGATATAGAAGTAATCATTAATCCTGACAATTCTATTACTGTAAAAGATGATGGTAGAGGTATTCCAACAGGTATTCATCCTAAAACAGGATTATCGACAGTTGAAACTGTATATACTGTATTACATGCAGGTGGTAAATTTGGCGGTGGAGGATACAAAGTATCAGGTGGATTACATGGTGTTGGTGCATCTGTTGTTAACGCATTAAGTTCTTGGGTAGAAGTAAAAGTTTATCAAGATAGTAAAGTTCACATGATAAGATTTGAAAATGGTGGTCATACTGTTAGTCCATTAAAAGTTATTGATTCATGCTCACCAGATAGAACAGGTACAACAGTAACATTTAAACCAGACCCAGAAATATTTAAAGAAACAACAATATATGATTATGAAATATTGAAAACAAGAATTCGTGAATTAGCTTTCTTAAATAGAGGACTTAGGATAATATTATGTGATGATAGAACAGATAAAAAGAAGGAAACTTTTGTTTATGAAGGTGGTATTAGTGCTTATGTAGAAATGATAAATGCAAATAAGACGCCAATTCATAAAGATATTATTCATTTAGAAGGTACTGAAAATGATATTAATTTGGAAGTTGCTTTTCAATATAATTCTGGCTATACATCAAATATTTATTCATTTGCAAATAATATAAATACACATGAAGGTGGAACTCATGAAGATGGTGTTAAACTTGCGCTTACTCGTATTATTAATAATTATGCTAGAAAAATAAAATTGTTAAAAGATAACGATGAAAATTTGAGTGGAGAAGATGTTCGTGAAGGATTAACAATGATTATTTCTTGTAAAATATCTGAACCACAATTTGAAGGTCAAACTAAAACTAAATTAGGTAATAGTGAAGTTAAAAAAGTTGCTTCAAGTGTATTTTCAGAAGGATTTGAAAGATTTTTAATGGAAAATCCTGATGAAGCTAAAATAATTGTTGAAAAATCTATGACAGCTGCACGTGCAAGAGTAGCAGCAAAAAAAGCTAGACAATTAGCTCGTCGTAAAGATGATTTAGATATAACAAATTTTTATGGTAAATTATCAGATTGTAAAAGCAAAGACCCTAAAGAATGTGAAATCTTTTTAGTCGAAGGAGATAGTGCAGGCGGTAGTGCTATAAAAGGAAGAAATAGTATGACACAAGCAATATTACCATTAAGAGGAAAAATACTTAATGTAGAAAAAGCAAGACTTGATAGAGCACTTAGTAATGAAGAAATTAAGACAATTATTACTGCATTTGGAACAGGTATTGGAGAAGACTTCAATATAGATAAATTAAGGTATAATAAAATTATAATAATGACAGATGCCGATGTTGATGGTAGTCATATTCGTGTCTTATTGTTAACACTTTTCTATAGATTCTTTAGACCAATTGTAGAAGCAGGTCATGTATATGCTGCTCAACCACCGTTATTTGTTATAAAACATGGTAAGACTATAAAATACGTATTAAATGAAATGGAAAGAGATGAATATTTGTCATCATTATCTCCAAATACAAAATACGATATTATGCGTATGAAAGGTCTTGGTGAAATGGATGCTGAAGAATTAAATGAAACAACAATGGATATTGAAAAAAGAGTATTAAGACAAATTACAGTAGATGACATAGTTGCTGCAGATGATATTTTCTCTAAACTTATGGGAGAAGAAGTTGAACCTCGTCGTAAATTTATAGAAGAAAATGCAGTTTATGTAGAAAACTTAGATGTATAGGAGGTTCTTATGGATTATTTAGAAAAAAATAATATTGTAAAAGAAGTAAGTGATTCATTTCTTGAATATTCCATGAGTGTAATTATTTCTCGTGCAATTCCAGATTTAAGAGATGGATTAAAACCTGTTCATAGAAGAATTTTATATTCAATGTACGAATCAGGATATACACCTGATAAACCACATAAGAAAAGTGCAAGAATAGTTGGGGATGTTATGGGTAAATACCATCCACATGGAGATTCTTCAATATATGAAGCAATGGTTCGTATGGCACAAGATTTCTCATATCGTTATATGTTAGTTGATGGTCATGGTAACTTTGGTAACATAGAAGGATATGGAGCAGCTGCAATGCGTTATACAGAATCAAGATTATCTAAAATATCTTTAGAATTATTAAGAGATATCAATAAAAACACAGTTGATTTTGCTCCTAACTTTGATGAATCTGAAAAAGAACCTGTTATTTTACCTTCAAGATTTCCTAATATTTTGGTAAATGGTACAATGGGAATTGCAGTAGGTATGGCTACTAATATTCCTCCACATAATTTAAAAGAAGTAATTAATGGATGTATTGCATATATTGATAATCCAGAAATTGATACGCTTGGATTAATGCAATATATAAAAGGACCAGATTTTCCAACTGGTGGAATTATTTTGGGAAACAACGGTATTAAAAAGGCCTATGAATCTGGTAGAGGAACAATTACAATACGTAGTAAAGCTCGTATAGAGGAAAAAAATGGTAAAAACTACATAATTGTTGACGAAGTTCCTTATGGTGTTAACACATTGGAACTAAAAAATAAAGTAGCAGAATTAGTTCACAATAAAGTAATTGATGGTATTTCTGATTATCATACTGACTTAAAAGATGGTGTAAAAATAACAATTACTTTAAAGAAAGATGCTAATCCACAAGTTGTTTTGAATAATTTATATAAACATACTTCATTCCAAACAACATATGGAATTATACTATTAATGTTAGACCAAGGAGTTCCTAAAACACTAGGACTTAAAGATATTATTTCTAAATATATTGATTATCAAAGAGAAATAATTGTAAGAAGAACAAAATTTGAATTAGAAAAGGCAGAAGCTAGAGTTCACATATTAGAAGGATTAAAAATTGCTTTAGATAATATAGATGCTGTTATAAAATTAATCAGAGAAAGCAAGAGTGATGTTGAAGCAAAAGAAGGATTAATGAGTAGATTTGGATTATCAGAAATTCAAGCAGAAGCAATTCTTGAAATGAGATTACGTCGTTTAACAGCATTAGAAAAAGAAAAAATAGAATCTGAATTAGCTGAATTACTAAAGAAAATAGAAGAATTAAAAGCTATTTTAAATAGTAATGAATTAGTATTGGATATTATTAAGAAAGAATTAATTGAAATTAGAGATAAATATGGTGATGAACGTAAAACATCTATTGATATGACTGCAATTGAATATATAGAAGATGAATCATTAATTCCAGAAGAAAATATTACAGTTGCATTAACACATAATGGATATATAAAACGTACTGCGTCTGATATATTCAAGATACAAAATCGTGGTGGAGTTGGTGTTAAAGGTATGAATACCAACGAAGAAGATTATGTAGAACACATGTTATCATTATCAACACACGATTATCTGTTATTCTTTACTAATAAAGGAAAAACTTATAGATTAAAAGGATATAAAATACCTGAATTTAGTCGTCAATCTAAAGGAATTCCAATAATTAACTTATTGCAAATAGAAAAAGAAGAAAAAATCAATTCTGTTTTAAGCGTAAAATCAGATGATGAAGCGAAATATTTACTATTTGCTACCAAAAATGGTGTTGTAAAGAGAACAAGTATAAAAGAATTTGAAAATATTAGAACCAATGGAAAGTTAGCAATTACACTTAGAGAAAATGACGAATTAATTAGCGTTAAGAAAACAAATGGTAATAATTATATTTTAATTGGTTCAGATAATGGTAGAATGGTTAAATTTAATGAAAAAGAAATTAGAATTATGGGTAGAAGTGCCGCAGGTGTTAGAGGAATAAACTTAAGTGATAATTCTAAATGTGTCGGTGCGGAAATTTCTAATAAATCAGAAGAAATATTAATTGTTACGGAAAAAGGATATGGAAAAAGAACATTAGTAGATGATTTCAGAGAAACAAGAAGAGGAAGTAAAGGTGTTAAGGCACTTAATATTACAGAAAAAAATGGAACAATTGTTGCATTTAAATCAGTAAATGAAAGTCAAGATCTAATGGTTATTACTGATAGTGGAATAATTATAAGATTACCATTATCACAAATTTCAACAATGGGTAGAGTAACACAAGGTGTAAGATTAATCAATTTAAGAGAAGGACAAACTGTTTCAACTATTACACTTGTTAATTCTGAACCTGTAATTGAGGAAGAAAACATAAATGAGTAAATTCATTTATGTTTTCTTATATATAGTTTTAAGTTAAACAATGTTCCACGTGAAACATAGATAGAGCAAAGAAAAAAGAAAGAAAAAGGAAACAATGTTCCACGTGAAACATAGATAGAGCAAAGAAAAAAGAAAGAAAAAGGAAACAATGTTCCACGTGAAACAT
>CANRCS010000011.1 GCA_947629195.1 uncultured Bacilli bacterium
TCTTCTCTTTCATTTTTGCTATACCTCTTTTCTTATAAAAAGTTATCCACAATTATATAATAAGTATAGCATTTACCCCCCCCGAGTCAAGTTGAAGTTTTCCACAGGTTTGAAAATTTTGCAAAAAAATTTTTTTTCGCTTCAAATTTTTGAACTTTATTTTGTACTGATTTTGTATATTTGAAGGTAAATTCTTGGTGTAGTAAAGCTAGAAATCATATAAGGATTTCTAGCTTTGATAAATTTTATATACTTCAAATAAATTGTTTTACAAATTTATCTTTTAAGTGTTTTTACATATGTTTTTTTATTTAAAAATCTAGGTTTATCACTATCATTAATACTAAAATTAAAATCCATTTTTTTAATTACATCGATAGCATCTTTTGTAGATATGTTTCTAATATCATTTTGTTTTAACAATAGTACTATTTTATCACAAGTTACTATTAAACCTTTAGTTTTAATTTCATCTATATTGTAATATTTATTACCAGTACAATATTGCAGTGATAAATTACTAGTTAAATTTGGATAAATAGTACATGAATTAGAGTTATGATTTTTTTTAGTATCTTCTAGTGCGTCTTTTAAAACATAATCTTCTCTTGCATACCATATTTCAGGTATTTCTAATAATCTTTTAGGATAATTTTGTCTTTTCTCTTCATCAAATACAACTTCATTATATGAAATATTTTTTTCATCCAAATACTGTTTTATATTATTATGATCGACTGCACAATCTTTTTTTATCATAATTAAAGTATCACTATTTTCTGAATATAGTGCACAATCATAAATAACTGAATTAATTGTCTCTCCAGCAATTGATAATTTAGATATTAAATTTCTAAATAGAATATTACTAGTGATGTTATCAGTTGGTTTTATATTTTTAAGAGCATTATATAATTCGTTTGGATATTTTTGTATTGCCCATATATCAAGTTTATTTCTATACATTTAATACCCCTCCTTTTGGAAACATATTGTATCATAACATTAATAAAATGTAAATAATCTCGTTTTTTGGGTTCAAAAAAAGAATCGGTTATGATTCTTCATTTATTTCACTATCAACAACATTTATTATAATTTTATTTGATTCTATATTTGAATCATCAGTTGATTTTGCAATTACTTCTGTTGAACCTGTACTTAATGTTTTTATTGTTCCTTCTTCTGATATTTCTACTATTCCTTCATTTGACATTTCATATGTGTATTCTAAATTGTTAGGAGTTTTATCTACTGTTATATATGATTCATATGTTGAATTGTCATTTAATGTTAATTTTATATCACTTCCATCATATTCTAAATCAATTATGTTATCTCCATATCCTGCTGCTCCTAAACTTATGCTTTTAACTTCTTCACTATTATTTTTATCATTGTCAATTTTTTCTTTTTTATTATTAGCTATTGGTAATATTAGTAGTAACGCTAATAATATTAGTGCTACCACTACCCCTATTATTATATATGTTTTTTTATTCATTCTTTTTACCTACTTTCCAGAAATTGTAGCTCCACTCATAATTTTCATAGTTGAACTTTTTTGATCGTATGTAACATTATAATCAAATGCCTCTGCAAGAAATCTTCCGGGAACAAATGGTTTTCCATCATACCATTCACTTGCTACGTCTACTGTTGTTGGTACACCTTCTGATGAAATTTTTTGACACTTATTTTTAAAGTCATCATATGATATAGAATAACCTAAATCATAATTACTACATTTATATTTTGCCTTTGTAAATGATTTACCACCTATTTCATGTATAAACATATAATATGTCCAAAATTTAACTGTACCTCCACCTCCAGCATCTTTTGGATAAGAATAAATCATATAAGATTTACCTTTTTGAAATACCATTGGTGCTTGACAGATTTTAGTTTCTTCACAAAATTGTTCTAAGTTTACCATAGTTCTAAAGTATGTTGCATTTCCTTTAGAATCTACTGCAGATATTTTTTTGTACGTGTTTATTTTGTTAGTATCATATGTTGTGTTATTTACAACTACCTTCATTTTATTTTTTTCTATGACGTCTCCTACTTTTGCTGCATAAACATTCCCACTCATCATAAGCATTACTACTAATGTTAATAAAATTAAGACTTTTTTATTCATTCCAATTCACCTCTGCTTTAATTACACATTCATTTTTTTCTAGTAATTCATTATATTCATAAACACAATTTTCTTCTTCTTTACAGCTTTTTTCATCTAAAGATGAACAATATTCATATTTTTTATCTTCATCTATTACATTAAATGATCTACCATTTTTTATTTGTTCTGCTTTTTCCATACACTTATCTGGAGTGTTGAAACAATTAAAACATGCATTATCTACTACATCTTTTTCACCAATCATTCCAAATAAGAATTTTACAATGTATATTACAAAAAATATTAGTAATGCAATTATAATCTTTTTTATTAAATTACTTTTTAATTCTTTTGCCTTTTCATTCGCAGGATTCATCAATAGTTTTACTAAATCTATTGTTCCAAGTATTATTAAAATTATTGGAACTATTATTTGTATAAATAATACTATATAACCTAAAAACCCAAAAACTGTAAATCCAAGTTCACTATTACAAAGCTCGTTTGATTCTACTAATATATTAATCATTTATATCACACCATCCTATACTAAAAATACAGTATTAATAAAATTATGTCAATATTTTTTTATTCATTCCAATTTATTTCTGCCTTTATTATACATTCATCTTCTTCTGTCAAATCATTATGTTCAAATGTACATACTTCACTATTTTTACAAGATGTTTCATTTAAACTTTTGCAGTAATTATATTTTTCACTTTCACTAAATTCTGAGAAATGACTAATTACTTCATCATTACAACAATAATAATTTCCTTGAATAATCCCACATTTTGGATTATCTTTACAACCTATACTATCACAGTTGCTTGCAAGTGATAAATCTTCAGATTTACAATATTGAGATATACCTAAATTATTTATATCGAGTATTACAGGTACTCCTCTATATTTTACTACTATCAAACTATTATCTAATAATTTATCTCCCTCTTTATTAGAACACAATTCTTTTTCATCAATATTCCATTTAAAGTTATCATTATTTAAATAAATTTTAGAATATGTATTATTTATCTCTTTTAACTCATTTTTACCTTCTTCACGATACTTATATGAAAAATTAGGTGTAAAACATTCATCTTTTGATGATGATTTTATATTATCTAAAGTAACAATACTATCACTCTTATTTTTCCATTCCATATTTATTACTTTCCCATATTTTTCATTACTATAAAAATCTATTGTAACTCTTTCTTGCTTAGTACCTTCTTCAAAATCTAACATTTCTGTATCACTATAATATTTGTATACTACTTCTGCTCCTAATGATTCTGTTAAAAATCTTAAAGATACATAAATTTTCCCATTTATTTTTAAAGTACTTGCATCTGCCGTTAACACTTCATCTCTAGTTGTATCTCCAAATAAAATTTTATCATCTTCTCCTACAAACAAAACTGATGTAAATGTTTTTTTATCAATATCATGTTCTGTATCATAGTATACATCAAATCCATTTATTTGTTTGTCATATTTTCTATCTACTGATATTATTTTATCACTTACTTCTTTATAAGTAATTGTTGGAATTAATTTTACAATATCATCTAATGAAACATATTTTCTATATATTTCTTTACTATCTACTGTCGTTTCAAAATTTTCAATATCTATTTTATTTCCATCAACATATACATCAGCTGCATTATAACTTCTTACTATGGTGTTATCAGTTATTTTAGCCTCATCTTTTAATTCAATGCTTTCATCTGCGTTTGCTTTACTATTAAAAACTAGAAAGAAACTAAAGCATAAAAACAATAATATTATTTTATTTTTCATAACATCCTCCATTATTTACTATCTTCAACACATATATAACATCCGTTATCTTGACATCCAATAACTTTTGAATGTGTAAAAATCCATTTTCTACCTGCACGCACGCATTCTTCTTCAGTTTTGAAATCACTAGAGTTTGCGTATGATCCTCTTACTATATCTGCTTGTTCTCTTGCTTCTTTAGGATTTGATATTGCACGAAAGCATGTTGAAAATTCGCCATCTTGAGATACTAATACCATAAGAGATTTTACAATAAGTGGTATGAAGAAAATTAATATTCCATATATGAATCTTCTGATAATAGATTTATATGCATCGCTTATTTTATCTTGATTTCCAGCAGTTAATGCTTTTATCAAATCAACTGTGCCAAGTACTATTAAGATAATTGGCACTATTATTTGAATAAATGATAAAACGTATCCAATTAATGACATTATTCTAAGAATAGTATAGTTATTACATTTATCTATCTCTAAAAAATTCATAATATCAATCCTTTTATTCTATTACTATAATTAATTATACAATATGTTCATATAAAGGTCAAAATAAAACTAAGAAAAAATCTTAGTTTTATTTGCTTAATTCTCTTTTTAAAAATTGTCCTGTATAACTATTTTCCATTTTACTTATTTGTTCAGGTGTTCCAACTCCAACAATATTACCACCTAAATCTCCACCTTCTGGTCCTAAGTCAATTATATAGTCTGCAACTTTTATTACATCTAAATTATGTTCTATAACTATAACTGTATCTCCATTATCTACAATATCATTTAAAATTACTAATAATTTTTTTATATCGTCAGAATGAAGTCCTGTTGTTGGTTCATCTAATATAAATAATGTTTTACCAGTAGGTTTCTTTTGTAATTCTTTAGCCAATTTTACACGTGCTGCTTCACCACCTGATAATGTAGGTGCTTGTTGTCCAAGTTTAATATAAGATAGACCAACATTTTTTAATACTTGTAATTTATGTTTAACTTTAGGAATATTTTCAAAAAATTCTAATGCTTCTTCTACTCTCATTTCTAAGACATCATATATACTTTTACCTTTAAATTTAATATCTAATGTCTCTCTATTATATCTAGTTCCTTTACAAACTTCACATGGAACATATACATCAGGTAAAAAGTGCATTTCTATTTTCTTGACACCATCCCCACGACATGCTTCACATCTTCCACCTTTTACATTAAAAGAAAATCTACCCTTATCATAACCACGAATTTTTGCTTCTTTTGTATTTGTAAATACATCCCTTATATCATCAAATACTCCTGTATATGTAGCAGGATTACTTCTTGGTGTCCTTCCAATTGGTGTTTGTGATATATCTACAACTTTATCTACGTTTTCTAAACCTTTAATAGTTTTAAATTTTCCAGGTTTTTCTTTAGTATTATATATATTGCTTGCTACTGCTCTATATAATATTTGATTTATTAAAGTAGATTTACCACTACCACTTACTCCTGTAATACAAGTAAATGTTCCTAATGGGAATTTTACATTAATTTTCTTTAAATTATTTTCTTCTGCTCCTTTAATTTCTATATATTTACCATTACCTTTACGCCTTTTTTTAGGAACTTCTATTCTTTCTTTACCACTTAAATATCTTCCTGTAATACTTTTATCATTTTTCATTACTTCTTCAACAGTACCACATGCGACAACATTACCACCTTCTCTTCCTGCTTTTGGTCCAATGTCTACTAAATAATCGCATGCAAGCATAGTATCTGTATCGTGTTCTACAACTATTAAGGTATTACCTAAATCTCTCATTTCCAGTAATGAATTTATTAGTTTTTCGTTATCTCTTTGATGAAGCCCAATACTAGGTTCATCTAAAACGTATAAAACTCCAGTTAGTTTTGAACCTATTTGCGTAGCTAGACGTATTCTTTGAGCCTCTCCACCTGATAATGTACCCGCACTTCTATTTAAGGTTAAATATTCTAATCCAACATTTTTTAAAAATGATAATCTATTTACAATTTCTTTAATAATTAAATCTGAAATTTCTTTATGTTCTTTACTTAATTTTATATTTAAGAAGAAATCTAATAAATCTCTTATACTCATAGTTGTTAAATCATAAATACTTTTTTTATTTATAAGAACATTTAAAACTCCATGTTTTAGTCTCGCACCTTTACATGTTGGACAAGTTTGTTCAACCATATATCCCTCTATCCAATCACGTATCCATCCACTACTTGTTTCCATATATCTTCTTTGAAGGTTATTAATTACTCCCTCATAGTAATCATTATTGTTAAATATATTCCCACTTTTAGTTTTAAATCTAATTGGTATAATATCTGGGCTACCATATAATACTATATTTTGTTCTTTTTTGGTTAATTTTTCAAATGGTAAATCCATAT
Organism: uncultured Bacilli bacterium; assembly: GCA_947629195.1. Classification (GTDB taxonomy): domain Bacteria; phylum Bacillota_I; class Bacilli_A; order RF39; family UBA660; genus JAFSEX01. The sequence continues at coordinate 6,349 of CANRCS010000011.1, forward strand.
CTATATTGTAATAGTCACATGCACATTTTAATCTTTTATAATACATATTTTCAGAATCTGATGATAATGATGTAATCGCACCATCATTAATACTTATACTTTTATCAGGTATTACCAAATCTACATCTACATTAAGTTTAATTCCTAGTCCCTTACAATCTTCACATGCTCCATATGGCGCATTAAATGAAAATAGTCTAGGCTCTAATTCTGGAAGTGAGTAATCACATTCTGGACAAGCAAAATGTTCACTCATAACTATCTCTTTATCACCGACAATTTCAATTACTACTTTTCCATTAGCTAGTTTTGTCGCAGTTTCTAATGCTTCATATAATCTACTTCTTGTATCTTCTTTAATAATTAATCTATCAATTATTACTTCTATATTATCTTTTTTATTTTTCTCTAAAATTATATCTTCACTTAAATCATAAGTTTGTCCATTAACTCTAACTCTTACATATCCATCTTTTCTTAACTTTTCAAATAAATCTTTATGTGTACCTTTTTCACCATGTACAATAGGTGCCATAACTATTAATTTAGTATTTATTGGATATTCCAATATTTTATTAACCATTTCCTCTATACTTTGAGATGAAATTGGTTTTTTATGGTTTGGACAATATGGAATACCAATTCTAGCATATAAAAGTCTTAAATAATCGTAAATTTCTGTAACTGTCGCAACTGTACTTCTAGGATTTTTATTTGTAGTTTTTTGGTCTATACTTATTGATGGTGATAATCCTTCTATACTATCTACATCAGGTTTTTCAGTACCACCTAAAAATTGTCTTGCATAGGCACTAAGAGATTCTACATATCTTCTTTGACCTTCTGCATATATAGTATCGAATGCTAATGACGATTTACCACTACCACTTACTCCTGTCATTACAGTTAATTTATTTTTAGGAATTTCTAAATCTATATTTTTTAAATTATTTTCTCTTGCTCCTTTTATAATAATCTTATCCATGTCAATCACCTGTTTGATATTATACCACTATTAACGGTTATTTTGTAGAAAAAAATAATAAAATGTTGTATGATAATTTATAGGTGAGAGATATGAATTTGGATAATGTTAAGACAGAGAACTTTACATTTAAAAAATATAATTCTAAAAATAAAAACCATTTAAATTTATTAAGAAATATCGCAAATGATAATCTTACACAAGATTTTTTTAGTGAATGGAAAGAACTATTATTTTCTAATGATGATTTTACTTATGGATATATTGTTGAAAAAGATAATGATGCAATAGGTTTAATAACAATAAATGAAATAGATGATAGAAACGTAGTTTTTTCACATGTTATTTCTCCACAATATAGGGGTAATAGATATAGCAGTTTAATAAAAAAAGAATTATATGATTATATTTTTAAAAATAACCTTTTAGATAATATAATTTGTTATATTAGATGTGATAATAAAAACAGTATAATCAGTATGTTAAAATCTAAACCAGATTCTATTGAAAAAGATATTGATAATATGTTTAAAGTGACATATAAAAATAAATATGTAAGTAAGGATAGTGATTACAATGGAAAGAAGAGATAAAATTAATTATTATTTGGATATTGCAGAGACGGTATTAGAAAGAGGAACTTGTTTAAGAAGAAAATTTGGATGTGTAATTATTAAAAATGATGAAGTTATTTCAACAGGATATGTAGGAGCTCCTAGGGGTAGAAAGAACTGTTGTGATTTAGGATATTGCGCAAGAGAAAATCTTAATATTCCAAGAGGTGAAAGATATGAAATGTGTAGAAGTGTCCATGCAGAACAAAATGCAATTATATCAGCAGCAAGAAAAGATTTAATAGATTCTACACTTTATTTAGTAGGAAGGGAAGCTAAAACAGGAAAATATGTTGAAAATGCTAGACCATGTATACTTTGTAAAAGGTTTATTATAAATGCTGGTATAAAAGATGTTGTTATTAGAAATACAAAGAATGATTATGAAGTTATTGATGTAAATGAATGGATTAATAACGATGAAAGTTTAGAAGGTGTCTTTGGATATTAAAATAAAACTGTTAATATGTTCTTGTGGAGATAATGGATATACCACATTTGAAATTCCTATAGAAAAAATAAAAATTAACATATTAAATTAAAAAATTTTATCATTATTTGATGATAAAATTTTTTAATTATTCTTCTTTAAATCCTTCATAAGTACTAAATACTAATAAAAACATTGATTTTATTATATCAGAATCAATTTTTTTAAATTGATCAAAAACGATATTTTTTTGGTTTTCATCTCTCATAACTTTTTTAATAACTATATCTAATTGTTTTGGTAAATTATCACATATCATTTTAAATGCATTCTTTATACCAGTAACTTCATAATAAAATTTATCAATTGATACTCTTCTTATTCTTTCATTAGTATTACCATGTATATTCCAAATTTTATTTTGACTTTTTTTAGCAATAATTTCTACTAAATAGCAAGTAGCATCTGGTTCATCACGTAATTTATTTAACATTTTATTATAAACGTTATTTGATGAATCATCGTTCATAGTATTGTGTTTATTTTTCATTTCTACATAAATTTTTTCTCCATTATTAGGATTAGTATATATTACATCAAACCCTTGTTTAGGGACTTCACAATTTTTAATATATTTAAACATATTTTGATTAAAATATCCAATAGTATTAGAGTTAGTTCTATCTATTTGTCGATTTATTTCATCTTCAATTAAAGTCTCAGGTGATTTATTATATACTTTCATATCAAAAATTAATTTAATAGGATCTATTAAATTACTATTAAATTTTACTAAATCAACAGATTTAATAGCATTAAAATATTCTTTTACAGCATTTTCAATGTTTAATTGAAAATCTTCTTCGGTTATAAAAGGAATTTCCCACATTATACCACACCTTCATTTAATGCGTTTAATATTGATTCCCCAACACATTTAGCTAAATTTACAGGGACAGCATTACCAATTTGTTTGTATATTTCGTTCATTTTTCCCGCAAATTGCCATTCATCTGGAAACGATTGAATTCTAGCATATTCTCGAGTTGTCAATGGTCTACTTTCATCAGGATGACATCTATCAGTTTGTTTCATCATTGGTGAACAAGTAAGAGTAAGTGATGGTTCATTCCAAGATAATCTTCGTGCAATTCCGGTTCTACCTCCACCCATATAGTAGCATGATTTCATATAATCTTTTGCTATTTCTTCTGGCAAATCTCTCCAACATCCACCAGGGGGAACTAGATCAAATACTTTTTTCTTAGATTCAGGGTATTTTGCTCCAATTGATTCTGGAACATTTTGTAAAACATCTTTTAAAACTGGCTTATAATCATGTGGTAGAGGATATTCAAATTTCACTTTGTCTTTTAAATCTTTTCTTATACCAATAATAACAACTCTTTGCCTTTTTTCTGCAACTCCATAATCCCATGCATTTAAGACTTCCCATTGAACATTATAACCAAGTTCTTCAAATACATCTATCATTGTTTGAATTGTTTTGCCGTTATCATGTGTAGTTAATCCTTTAACATTTTCTGCTATAAACATTTTTGGTTGAAGCTGTTTTAAAAAATCAGCATAATAGTAAAACATAGTTCCACGGATATCATCAAAACCAAGTTTTTTCCCAGCATAACTAAATGACTGACATGGATAACCACCTGATACTAAATCCAGTTCTCCTTTTTTTAAATTAAACTCTTTTAATAAATCTCTTTTGGTAAACTCGACAACATCTTCTTCTAAAACGTTCCAATGCGGTCTATTTATTCTTAATGTTTCACAAGCTACATGATCTATTTCTACCAATGCTATTTCTTCAAAACCTGCTTGCTCTAAGCCTAGTGCCAACCCACCAGCTCCAGCAAATAGTTCAATACATTTCCTTTTTTTCATAGTGAACATCCTCTCTTACCAAAAGTCTTATTCTTTAAAAACATTATAGCATATTTTGATTAAATATTGTTAAATTATTTTAATAGGAATTTATTCATGAGAGATATTTCAACATATTTCTTTCTATTTTAAATTACCTTCTTATTTTATATATACTTATCAATTTTTATAATTATATTTTTCTTTTTTGTAGTTTTTTCAATACCCCTATAAATATATTTACCATATTTATTTATAGAAAATACATCATTATCCTTTAAAATAACACTTCCCTTATCTAGATAATTATAGTTTAATAATACTTTATTTTTATTTATTAATTTTTTTACATCTTCTCTACTTTTATTTATAAGTTTAGATATTACAACATCAATTCTATTACTAGGAACACTAATAGTTAATTCTTCAAATCTTTTAGTTTCTATATGGACATCATTTATACTGACTTCTTCGATATCAACCTTATAATTTTTAATTTCTAACATATTATATTTTACAAAATCTATCAAATTATTATCTAAAAATATATATGCATTATTTCTATCAATTAAAATATCACCAAAATAATGTCTATTTATTCCTAATGAAAATAAAGTTCCTAAATAGTCTTTATGTTCTAATTTGTGTGAACAATATACTTTTATACAACCTATATTTACATTGTCAGTATTTCCAAATACAATTATAGATTTCTCACAATATTCATGAGGTTTATACACTATATAATTTTTATATACTTTATTTAATATGGATAGTACTATAGTTAATTCTCTATTATCTACAAATTGTGAATAGGTAGTTTTGCCAGTTTTTAAAAATATTTTATATTTATCTAGTATCGTGGAACATAACATTTTATCTTCTTTGTTTGTTATGTTTTTTAATAATTCTATATTGTTCATTATTTTCCTAAATAGCTTGCAGTTGCATTACCAATAGTAGTTCCAATTAACTCAATATTATCTACTATCCATTTTGCATCATTTTTATTGTCATGGAATGCTACTTCAATTAACACCCCATTATGAACTGACCTTGGGCTAATTTCATATAATCCACCCATTATAGAACTGTCTTTAATTCCCCTATTTGCTTTTTTGTCATAATATATATCCATAACTGCATTTTGTAATACTCTAGCAAATTCCATTTGTTTTATGCATGTACTATCAAAATACCATGTTTCAACTCCATGTTGACTACCTGCTCTATCTAGTGAGCTTGCATTAGAGTGTATTGCTAGATGAAGACTAATATCTTTTTTAGAAGAATCTTTTACTACTTCTTCTAATGTCATATTTGGATTATTTCTATATACTTTAACACCTCTTTGTGTTAATACTTTTTCAGTATAATCTGCAACTTTATTCATCATTTCACGTTCTGTTGTGTATCCTACACTTGCTACTCCAAAATTTTTATATTGTGTTGATGGACTTAAATATATAGAATTAGATTTATCATATACTCTATAATTAAATTCTGATATATCACTATCATACATATTTTTTCTTATTGCAATTGCTTTTATTGTCATATCATTATCCACTTTAATTCCATCAGTATATTTTAAACTATTTATTGTTGGTGTTTGTCCATTGGTTGTGTAATATATATCTGCATCCATTGTATTACTTGATAGTCTTATATAATCACCTTTATGAATTAAATTTTCATTATAATCAGTAACAACTTTTTGAGCATCTTCTTTTTCTTTTGTCGTAAATGTTGTTGTAATAGTTTTTTCAATATTTCTATCTAAATAATTGACTGCTTTTATAGTTAAATTATAAGTAGTATTTTCTCTTAATGTTGTTATATCAATACTTTTACTTTTATTTATTACATTTTCATTTTCAAAAATTACATTATTATATTCATCACTTAAACTCATGTAATAATTAGTTGCGTTATTGCCACCATCAAAAGTAATATTAAAATCATCCCATCTAACAGAATTTTTGTCTGTTGGATATGTTACCTCAATATCTGATATATTAGGAAGTTCTATATTTATTTTTGTAGAATCGATTATAATTTCATCATTGTCGATTATCTTGTCTAATTCTAGTTTATATTCACCATATAATACTTCTAATATACTTTTTGGAATTATAACTTCATCGTCTTGTATATGTTTTTTAAATAATGTTTTATCATCTTTTTTAAGTAATATATAATAACCTTTAAAATCATCTTTTTCATGATGTAGTATATTTAATTTTAAATCTTGATTATTTATAATACCATTTTTTAATTCTTTTTTTTCTATCGTAGGATTTGACCATTCTGTCTCATATAAATCTGGGGCTTTTAAACTATTCCCATTTTTGTCATAAGCCATAACATCTATAATAACTTTTTCATCTGTTTCTACATTTATTGTATTAATATTAATACTTGTATCATCAGTTGTTACCGTTTTTAAAAGTTCCATATTTTCGTTTAATACTGCAACTCTATATTTTACTGCATTTTTACTACTAGACCATTTTAATAGGTTTATATTTTCTTTTCTTTTAACATCTTGTTCAAAGTTAATAATTTTAAAATCAGTTAACTTTTTAGATTCTTTATAAAATACAAATATAGATAGTGAAAGTGCGATTAAAAGACAAGTAAATAAATACTTATGATTTTTTAAAAACTTCATACTACCACCTACCTATATTCAAAATAATTATAACATTTAAAAAATTAAAATACATTTAAAAGGCTTAATAAATATAGGACTTAACACAAATTGTACACATTTTTGGTACAAAAACATATACGCATATATAACAAATTCATATTAATATGTTAGTAGGTGATAGACTTATATGTTAGAGACAATTTTACTATTAATTATTTTTTGTATTGATTTATTATTGGTATGTATAACCTATTCTATAAATAAAATAAAAATACCCTTTAAATCGGGTTTAATAATTTCAAGTGTATGTTGTATATCATTAATAATATCAAGTATTTTTAGTAATTTAATATTTAATAATATGAATAGTATATTATGTAATATTATTTGTTTTTTAATTTTATTAATACTTGGCTTATATAATATATTTAGTGATAAAATAAAAAATGTATTATCTAAAAATCATAATAAATTATTTCAAATCTATGTAGATGAAACAAAAGCTGATTTAAATAATTCTAAAAATTTAAATAGAGTAGAAGCCCTAATATTATCTATAATTTTATCCCTTGATTCGTTTGTAGGTGGAATAAGTATAGATTTTACAAAGAACAATTTATGTTTTGTGGTTTTTCTATTTTTCTTTATTAATATTATATTTATAATATTAGGTAATATAATAGGAAACAGTGTTAGTAAATATATAAATTTTAATACATCTTATATATGTGGTATTTTATTAATAATAATTGGTATTTTTAAATTAATATAAGCATAAAATTAGAATTAATTTCTTATTTTATGCTTTATTTGTGGAGTCATTTCAGTTATCTTGTCAAACCTATATCCATTTTGTTTACCATATTGTATTATATCTTTTAGGGCTTTTACAGTTTTATTATTATTTTGAAAATCATGCATTAAAATTACATTGGTATTATAATCATATTTTTCTAATTGGGAAACTACGTTTTTATATATTCTTTTGGATGATATTTTTGATGTATCGTTTGATGCAATGTTCCAATCAAAATATATAAAACCTTTTTCTTTTGTTTTAATACTTAGTTTTGTCATTAATCCAGTACTTATTCTGCTTATTGTATTTGAACTTCCTCCAGGAAATCTTATTATATTTGATTTATATCCTGTTATTTTTTTTACTTTATTATTAATAAGATTTAAATCATCAAAGTATGCATCTTCTGATTTATATATAGATTTATATTTGTGAGAATAACTATGAAGTCCAATAGTATGTCCTTCATCGTATGCTCTTTTTATTACTTTATCATATTTTTCATCTGCATTTATTACAAAAAATGTTGCTTTTATTCCTTCTTCTTTTAGTATATCTAATATCTTTGTTGTTGTAGAACTTGGTCCATCATCAAATGTAAAATAAATTGTTTTTTGATTTACATCTGGTTCTTCTATTATATTTATTATTCTATTAGTAGATGTTTTATTTCCAGAACTATCACTAACACTATATACAAGTTCATATTTACCAACTTTATTTGTATCAATATGTCCTTCTATTGAAACTTTATCGGTTATATCACCATCACAGTTATCATCCGCATTATATCCTGCTTCAAAATATGTATTACCAACATACATAGTAGATGATTGATATCCTTTTAGTGATATTTTAGGTTTATCACTATCACGTCTTATAACATTTTCTTCATTTTCATTATATTCATCATTAGGACATATTTCTATTTTTCCCTCACCTAATATATTTGTCACAACATCTGAACTATCTATAACATTTATAGTTCTAACTTTTTTATATTTTTTATTTCTAAAATTTAGTGTATATGTAATTTGGTAATTACCAACTTTCTTATTATTTAAATTACTAGTTATTTTTACTTTATCTGATATATCTTTGTTTAGATATTTCGCACTATATCCATATTCTTTGTAATTAGTATTTATTTCCATGATTATATTATTATTACCTTTTAATTTAAAAATTGGTTCTTTATTTATTAAACAAAGAATAATACAGACTGTTACTAGTACAAATAATATTAAAGTATATATTATTTTCATTTTTCTATTCATTGGACATACCCCAATAAATTATATACAATGAATAATTGAAATATTAATGATTATTTTTAATATTTTTACAAATGTTTTATTAAAGATTTACCAATAATAGATTTATCTAAAATTTCATTGTTTCTTCTTTCTTCCTTTTCTATTAGTTCCATAACTTGTTTATATTTTTTAGATATTTTACTTATACATTGTATATCGTATATAAAATGTACATTTAAATATTTATAAATATTACTATTTTCAAAAGCACCAGTATATTTTTCCTTATTATCAAATTGAATGCCAGATACTAATATATCTTTAGATAAAGCTATATCATTTTTTTTATCTATTAACCATTTTATTTTCGATACTTCTACCCATACATAATCGCCATCCTTATACTCTTCACCATTTGATAGTTTAAGTAATCTATCCCAGCATGGATTTGCTTTAATTCTTACATATTTTTTATCATCAAATTCATATTCTATGTGTTCTTGTGGTAAAAATCCTTTATACCATTCATTATATTTTCTAGAGTCAGTTGTATATGTTTTACCTGTTTCAGTTAAGTTATTATTTTTATATAATTCTTCTAGCTTTTCTTGTAAAATATTATCTACTGCATTTTGTGGATATTCTCCATATTCTACTTCTGTTATTCCATCTTCGTTAGTTATTTCATATGAACTATCATTTTTAATTTTTGAGTAAGGTATGACAGGTCGTATTCCGTTTTCACGATTCGTTCTATATTCATAATCCTTATAACCAGTAGCATTAATAATATTATATATGTTATCCGATTTTATCCAATAATATCCAAATCCATTATTTTCAAATCCACCAAGTAAAACTGCAAAATCAGTTATTGTTGCACTGCGACCTATTTTATTAAATATATTTATTTCATCTTTTCCAAAAACTTGTTCCCTACTTAATAATGTCACTTTATCCATTTATATTTCCCCCAATAAATTTATTAATTATTTCATATTCTAACACACTTTAAATTCATTAGCAACAACAAATAATTTTGTATACAAAAAATCAACATTTCTGTTGATTATAGAACGGATGTTTGTTATAATGAATTTGGATACATTTGAAATATATCAGGTGTCTTTCCCTTTCATTTATTTGATTATTTAAAATTTTTAAA
>CANRCS010000012.1 GCA_947629195.1 uncultured Bacilli bacterium
TTGTTTCTTTAGTTTCTTGTTCTTCTATAATTTTATTGTTTTCGCATTTCGCATTTACTTCTGTTTCTTTCATATTTCCACTTTTATCAATTATAATAGTTTTATTTTCAAAATCTATTTTTAGCTCTCCAGTTGATATTTCCATTTCTTGTATTTTTCCATATTCTTCAGTAGAAATTTCTTTTGTTTTATTTAATGACATTTCGTTATTATTTCTTATTTCTATGGATTTTATATCATCATAATCTATCATATTTTCAAATTTTTCATTACTTATAATTGAATTACTGTTTAATATGTTTAGACTTAATGATACTTTTTCAATTTTTTGAATAGTTTCTTTTTTCGAAATACATATATTAGTAACATAATCTGGTATATATAATGTATTATTATTGATTAGTTTATCATTAATACAATCTAAAAGGTTATCCTTTAAAACTTTTCCATTTTTAATTGAACATTGCGTAGTTATATTTTCATCTATATATTCAAGTTTTATTATTCCTGAAGATTTATCAAATGATACTTCTCTTAATACGTTTGGTTTATAATCTAATTCTATTGGAAATTCTAATCTATTGTACTTTATAGTAATTTTTTTAATATTAGAATTGTTTGTTATTAAATAGTAAGAATCCATAAAATGTATTTTTCCTTTTGAAATATTAAATATAAGTTCTTCTAAATTATTCAAATTATTTAATAAATCAGATGAAATTTCATATGCATTATCACCAAATTCTATACTTCTAATATTAGAATTTGGAATTGAATGGTATGTTGTATCAATAAAACCTGATTTTTTTCCAATAGTATCCGTACTAAGTTTTATCTTTTCTAAATTACTAAAATTTATTCTATGTTTTATAGTTGGGTCAAATTTAAATTCAACTTCTTTAACATTTGGAAATTGGTTTAAATTTATAGGTTTATGTAATACTAATTTAGTATAATTTTGTTTGTTTTTAACAAACATTACATTTGTATTTTTTTCAATTTCTAATACTTTTTCATCCATGAAAATTACCCCCTATTCTCCTTTAAATTTTTTAATTAATCTATTTTCAACTACATCTAATGAATTACACAAATCTTTATCATCATTATTGGAAATATATTCTAAGATATCTCTAAAGCTTGTATAAAGTTTTAATTGTTGTGTTGTACATTTTGAAATTGGTAATTCTACTTTTTCATCAATATTATTAGTAGTCTTAAGACTATTAACAACAGTGTCTTCAAATATATTTTTTATTTCTATACTATTATTATCTACTTTTATTTCATCACCATCTTTGTCAATTACAATAGTAAAGTTTTCAAACATAATGTAAAGTTTGCAGTTAGAAATCGCAAGATTTAGTATTTTACCATATTTGTTTATACCATAGATTCTAGATTTAAATAATGCCATTTCATTATTATTTCTTACTTGTATTTGTTTTATATTGTTGAAATCTATTACTTCATCAAAAGATTTACTTACATAACTATCTTTTATATTTTCTAGACTAAGTGAAATTTTATCAATTTCTTGAGGTGTATTTTTATTGTTAATACAAATTTGTGTTATATAATCTGGTATATATAATGTAGAACCTTTTAATAATTCATCATCAATTGCCTTTAAATAATTTTTCTTAATAATTTTATCACTATTTATTTTGCAGCTAGTTGAAATATAATCGTTACCATATTTTAGTATAATATTACCAATATTATTAAAATGAATATCATTTATATAATTCAATTTATAATCTGGCTCGATTTTAAATTCTAAATCTTTGTATTTAATAATTATTCTTTTAAGTCTAGACTCAACAAGACTTAATACTCCTTCAGCTCTACGTATTGAATTTAAGTCAAAAATTTTTGTAACATTAAATATAATTTCTTCTATTGCGATATTAATAAAGTCTCTATTTAACTCCTCTAATTTTTCTGTAAGCTCAATGCTCTTTATTTCATTAACATTTTTGAAATGAGCATCTGGTCTAGATTGTAAGAGTATAACTTTATTAATATTTGACAAATCTAATCTTTTATCAAAAAATGTTTTATAATCAATTGCAACTTCTTTTACATTTGGAAATGCTTTTAAATTAACATATTTTTTAAGTATTAATTTAGTATACTGACTTTTATTTTTAATTAGAGCAACTTTTGTATCTTCATATATAGTAAGTTCTCTATTACGTGTTGGAATTATTAGTCTTATTTCATCTTCTCCCATATTACTCACCTTCTCTTTTGTTAAAATGCTTTACTAATGCTTTTTCAACGGTTGTCAATGATGTTATTAAATTATCATCAATATCATCTTCATTTTTAAATAGTTCAAGTATTTCTTTAAAATACATATAATATTTTAATTGTTCTGATGTACAATCAGATATTAATATATCATCTACATTTTGTGCTTTTTCATTTTTATTATTAATTTCTTTTGTATTACCATATTTGTCTATTTCTATTGTTCTATTTTCATATTCTAATAAAACATTATTAGAGGATGCTAATATATTTTTAAGTTTACCATAATCTTTTGAAAAAAATTTTTTTGATTTAAATAATGCCATATCGTTATTGTTTCTTACATCTAATATATTGATATCGTTAAGATTTATAATTTCTTTACTACAATAAAAACTAGAAAGTTTACTTGAATTAAACATTATTTCATCTATTTTCCGAGTAGATAATTTTTTTTCAATGTCTACATCAGTTATATAATCTGGAATATATAACATCCCCAAAGATGCCATGTCATCATTTATTGTATGTAAAATATTTTTAGTATTTATTTCATCATTTTTAATAGAACAAACACTTTTAATTAAATCATTCTCAAACTCTAATACTATCTCTCCTGTTTTTTCTATAAATTCTAACTTGTTTATTTTATGTGGTATATAATCTAAGTCTACTTGAAAACTTTTTCCATCACATTTAATAATTATCTTTTTAAGTTTAGTATTTCTAGTAGATAAGTATGTAATATAATTACAGTCATTATCAAAAGCAAAATGTAATTTATTAGTTTTTTTAATATTAAAGATTATCTCTTCTATATTAGTAGATTTTTCTAAAAAATCTTGTTGTATTACTTGTGTATGTGAAGATATTTCAATACTTTTTAACTTATTTGCTTTAAGTGATGCTGGGGCTTTGAAGACTCTATGTTCTTGACAAATTGTTTCAAATCCAAGGGAATAATTATTATAAAACCTTATTTTTTCCACATTGTTTAATGCTAAAATATTATTTACTATTTGGTATTTGATTATTGCTTCTTTAACGTTTGGAAATTGGTTTAATTTTACAGGTTTATGTAATATTAATTTACTATAATCTTGTTTGTTTTTAAGGAAGAATACATTTGTATTTTTTTCAATTTCAAGTACTTTTTCTTTATTATAAGTATCCATTACTATTCACCAATCTTTTTAGTAAGAGTTTTTCTTATTGTTTCTAATGATTCATTTAAAGTGGTATCATTATCATGTAAATCTTTATAAATTTCATCAAAACATAATAAATATCTCATATATTTTAATTGTTCTTTTGTATATTTATTTAAAATATCTTCACTTGACTCTTTAGAAGTTTTTATTTCTTCCCCATTCTGATTTATCTCTATAAAACAACTTTTAAATCTTATTAATAATTTGTTATCTTTAATTTTAAGACTTTTTGGTTTTCCAAAATCTTCAGTAAGATATTTTTTTGATTCAAATAATGCCATATCATTATTATTTCTTACTTCGATACTTTTTAATGCATCAAGTGATAAAACTTTTGAAAAATCAAAATTATTTTTTAGGTGATTTAAACTTAATGATATTTTTTTAAATTCAAAAGGTCGTCCTGGTTGAAACAAACACCAATTTAATGCAATTTCATTTATATTATCTGCAATATAAAAAGTATCATCTTTCATATTTATTCTTATTAAAATTACTTCTCTTTCAATACTATCTTTTTTTATTGTATATATGTATTTTACGTCTTCATCAGATATTTCAATAGAAGTGTTATCTTCATCAGAACCTAGGTAGTCAATTCTTTTTGGAAAAAAATCTAAATTTATTTCATGATGTCCATTCTTATCATTTACTATTATTTTTTTAAGTTTTTTACTATTTTGTACATCTAAACCTTTTAAATGATAACCTGTCTTAAATATAATATTATTATCAAAAACATTAAATTCAATTTCTTCTAAGTCTTTTAAATTTTCTAATAAATCACCTGCAATTGAATTTGTACTTGATGAAAAACTAACCGATTTAATACCATATGAATTAATTGATTTATAGTGCATACCAGAAATTGGTTTATCATTAATTCCAACACTTTCACAAAAGAAGTTTATTTTTTCTATATTGGTAAGATTTAGTTTATTATTTATGATTGGGTCAAAGTAAACTTCAACTTCTTTAACATTTGGAAATTGTTTTGAATTTACAGGTTTATACAATATTAATTTAGTATATTGTTCTCTATTTTTAATTGAATTTACTTTTGTATTTTTATATATTTCTATGCTCATATATCTTACCCCCTATCAATTACATTTAAGTTATTTACTATTTTTAAATATTTTTATTAATCCATTACCAACAGTATCTAATGCTTCACTTAATTTTTTATTATTTCCAATATAATTATTGTCCATTAAATACTCTACAATTTTTTTATAATATCTATAATATTCTAATTGTTCAGAAGTGCAATTAGTAATTGAAAATTCTAATTTTTCTTCTTTTATATTAGTAGTTTTTTCACTTGTAGTTTGTTTCTCTATCTTTTCATTTTCAATTTTTTCTTCATTACCATCTTTGTCTATTTTTATAGTAAAGTTATCAAAGACTATATATAAATTATCATTAATTATTTTAATATTTTGTATTGTCCCATATTTTTCAGAACTATATTTTTTAGTTTCAAATAATGCCATATCATTATTATTTCTTACTTCCACGTATTTTAAATCCTTTGTAATGATATATCCATATTCGTGAAAGTCATAATTTTTTGTATCCTTTAATAAATTCAAATTTAATGAGATACTATCTATTGATTTAAGTGTTCTTATAGCATTAATTTTTAATTTTGTAAAATCATCTGGTATATAAAAATTACCATCTATTACTGATTCATCATCTATTCTATTCAATGTTTTAGTTTCATACAGTTTACCGTTTATAATTTTATATTCATTGTTAGAATTTCCATATTGAACACTAAGAGATATTAAGTCATAAGAAAAATCTAGATCATCTATTGAATTAGGAGTGCATTTTAAATTTATAGAATGTGACCAAGTATTTGATTTTATAATTATTCTCTTTAATTTTGTATTTCTAACTATTAAATAATGAGAATTATAACGGTTTTCTTCATCTTTATAATATATTGAATTATTAGATGAAATATTGAAAATTATTTCTTCTAAGTTAGTAGCATTCTCTAATATATTATAATATATTGCAGTAGTAACATTTGAAATTTCAATACTTTTTATATTTGAAAAATCAATTGGATTTTTAATATACCCTGTTTTCTTTTGTCCATTTTTTTTATATTGAATTTTTTTATATCCAAGAGATTCATTTTTGGTAAATACAACTTTAGTTGCATTACCTAAATTGATGTTGTTATTATCCGTGTCAAAATCATATACTACTTCTTCTACGTTTGGAAATGAACCAACATTTACATTTTTTTTAAGTATCAATTTAGTATAGATATTTTTATCTGCAAAAAACATCATATTTTTATCAACTACTAATTCTTTCTTTTCCATGATAACCCCCTATTTTAAAACTAAATTTTTAAAATCTTCTATATTTGAAATATTTCCTTCTATTTCATATCTATTAGTAATGGTAGAAATATTAGATAAACTTGTTATTTTATCTTCTGTTGTTAAAATATAATATCTACTTTTACCACTATTTTTCTTTGCATCACTATTTGCATTATTCCCATATACATATTTTTGTTGAATTAAAATTTTATTATCATCTAATTTAATAATTATAAAGTCATATAATTCATCTTCAAACTTGAAATCCATACCGTCATTAAGATATTTTTCATTCATTTTCAAATTTATTCTTACTAATTCATCATGAATATTAAGTTTCATTTTATATTCACTTAAATTATCTTCTGAATATAGAATATAATTATTATCCATTGTTTTAATTCCATTTATATCTCCATTAAAATCTATAATTTTAAAAACATTTTGAATTTTATTTATATCTTCTTCAAGTAGCATCGTATCATCGCTGTAATAATATATGACATCATTATTTTTTCTAAGTGTAATTGCATTAACGATATTTAATCTATCAAATACAACTTCACCTTTATATTCATCACCATCAATTTGAACTATTATTGATTTATCAAAACAATTTATAGTACAAGAAAATGAAACATCAGAAGAAAAATTATTATTATCAAAAAATAAGCTTCTTAAAATTTTATAATCAAATTTATAATTATTACCATCTTTATAAAAAGTTATTGGAACAATTGTTTTAGTTTCATCACTATCTTCTTTTGGTATTTGTATAATATATTTTTCTTTATTTCCTAATATAATCCATTTAGAAGGATTTACATGTTCAATAGATAGAGCACGCAAAGTATGACTTACTATATATTTAATATAATCAATCATAGAATTAAAATCATAATTTATATTATTTAAAATTGTTTTGTTATAGGTTTTTGTATTTTTAATTTCAATTTTATTATTCATAATATCATTTGTTAAATCACCAATTAGGTTTATTTGTTTTTCGTTTTTTAAAATATTATAAACATATTTTAATCTTTCAATTTTATCTTTGAAGTTGGCATCTTTATAGTCAAATTTGTACTTATTATACCCTGACGTATACCAAAATCCTAAATGATTTATATCATTATTAATAGCATAAAAGAATATTGAGTCAATATTCTTTTCATCTTGTAAACTAATCATTATTATTTGCCTTTGTCCCTATTTTTAAAACTTTTTGATTTCCAACTTCTCCAGAGCCTAATTGTGGTAGATTATATTCTTGTCCAAGTTTAAGCATTTTTGCTCTTCCCTCTTCTGCATGTTCTTGAATAGTATTAATTTCACCTAATAATTTTGTTGTTTCTCTTCCTTTGTTTTCAAGATATTTTGTTACTATTTGTACACCTTGATTAACTGCATCAAATTGTTCTTTAACTGTTGACATTTTTATACTACCTTCAGATAGCATTTGAACATTTCTTTGAGTTGCAGCAACTAAACTTTTTGAACTTTCACTTATTAAATCATTACTTTTTCCATTTAATTTATTTAATAACTCAATTTTACTTTCTATATATTTAGATTCAATTGATGATGCAACTGCTTGTCCTGCTTGTGCATAAGCTCCTCTAAGCCATTTCTTTAAATTTTTAGCATAATTAAATAAATTAATTTTAATTAAATCTTTCTTTTGGATAAAACCACTAATATCTAATCGTGCAATTTTAAGTTCGGCAATTGAAGTTCTTGCTAACTCTAATTTATCTGCTTTTAGTGGGTCATCTATTTCTGAATTTTCATAAGCTTCAATGTCTTGTTCACCAACACTAATTATTAAATCAAATTTTTGAAGTAATTGTTTTAAAGTTTCTTGAGATATTGTTAAAGTTTCAACTGCTTGAGCCATTTCTTCTACTTCACTTTGAAGTTTTGTTTTAATACTTTCATATATATCCATAACTTTGTTATATATTACAATTGTATTAGCGTTATCATCTTGTTGTTCTCTAGCACTTCTCATTTCTTCTTTTATGTTATTCCTAAATGATTTAGGTAAAAATTTACCAATACTTTTTGATTCTGCTATTTTACTAAAAAATGATAACTTTACTGGAATATCAACATCCTCAAATGCTTCATCAATTTCTTCACCAATTGATTTTGGAATACTATTAATTAATTCTTCTAATTCAGTATCTTTTACATTTGCATTTACTATAAGATTTTTGTCATCATTAAGTACTGACATTTCTACTAATACTTCTTCACCATAATTAGCTAAAGATGAAACATCGTCAAAATCCATTCTTTTAAATTCGTAATCCATAATAATCCCCCTTAATTACGTTTAAACAAATATTTGTTTGTTTTAAAGACACTAAAAAACCCTTTTATTCTTTTTAAGTTCCCCTTTTAATTGATATTTAGATACATTCTGTCTTGGAATGTCGACTATTCTACCATAAAGTTTTGATATTGTCAATATTTTTATAGTTCATTTTACCCATCAAATAAAGTAAAACCTTAAAGATAACTTTAAGATTTATTGCTTAGAATATTTTGAATGTCTAATGTGTCTAAATTTGTTATTAATGAGATTTCTTCTATGCTTTTTCCTGTTTCTTGTAATGTCTTTATAAGTAGATTATTTTTAGATAATGCATCTTTTTTCTTTAACAGCTTCATGTATTGCAGTATTCATGTCGTATTCGTATTTGTCTCTGTAATACGATGTTTTCCACAACCCAGAATTTTTTGAAAATTTTATAATACTTCTTTAAAAAAAGCTTCAAAAATTTTATACATGTTTTCATCTTCAAAATTTTTCTCAGGATGAAATTGTACCCCAATATTGAATTTGTTTTTATTATATTCTATTGCTTCAATTATACCATCAGTGCTATAAGCAGTTATTTTATATATTCCAGGGTCAGTAATCATTTCTTTATGATATGTATTAACACTTATTTTATTTTTACCAATTATATTGTATAGTTTAGAATTATTATCTATTAAAATATCATGAAAATATCCTTCAATATTATGATTATCATATAATTTTAAATCAATCATTTCTGTATTATCTTCATATAGTGATGCCATAGTCTGTGCACCTAAACATATTCCTAAAATTGGTATATCATTATCAATCGCATATTTTAAAACTACTCTATCATAGTCATAATACTTATCTCCACCCTGTAAGATTATTCCATCACACAATTTTAAAATTGAATATAAATCATTCATTTCTTCATCATTTAATTTTTTATTTATATCTTTTATATTAGGTAATATTCCAAGTGGTAAACATGAAAAATGTATTACAATATCCCTAAAGTATTCAATTGTAATAAATACTTTTTTATTAGTAATATTTATATCTGGTCTTCCAACTATTCCAATAATTTTTTTCATATACTTCACCACTTAATTATATGAAAAAATGAGTAAATAACTACATATATTTACTCATTGATTTCATCATTTGATTAACTTGTTTTTGTGATGGTTTTCTTCCCATTTGGGTCATCATTGTTTTTATCATTTCTTCACTTATTGGTGGATTTTCTTTTAAATATTTTTTAGTATATCTTTGTGATATAAAAAATCCTAAAAGGCCACCAATTATTAATCCTATTACTACGTATAATATATCCATCCACATAATAAATAACCTCCAAACTAATTTTACTAAAAATAAATATTTTATACAAGCATTTTACTAACATTATCTAACCAAAAATAATCATGATTTTCAAAATCACATACAAATAGATTACTGGTTGCTTTATCTAGCAATTTAAAAAACATAGATGTATTTAAATTGGTTTTAACTTTTATATGAGAATTATAAACTACTAAAGTTGTAAATTCATTTCTAAATCTATCATTAATTATATGTCTATTTATATTTTTAATATATGTCATATTATCTTTGTATTCATTAAAAATATATTCATTTAATTTTTCTTTATTAAAAAAGTATGCGAATTGTTCAAAAAATTTGTAACCTAAAACGATATCTGTTTTATTCATTTTATATATTCCTTTTAATATGTCATATAAAACATATTCTTGTTCTCTATATAAATTAGAAACATATTTGTTTATTCCAAATATATAATAAATTCTCATAAGTCATCACCTATGAGAATTATAAATTATTAAGCATTAGTTTTTTGTCGTTTATTGATATGTAATATTTTTTTTGTTTTTGAAATTACGCTATCAATAAATTTTTCTCCTAAAACTTCTTTTATAACATTATTTTTAAATGAAATAACAAAGTAAATTGTACCACCTACTATTGCATATATTAAAATTATTAATAGTGATGTCATTCTTCCATGTCCTGTTATAGGTAATATATATTTCATTAGAGTTAATGCTATACACATAATTATTAGAGTATATACTACTTTAAATAATATTTTAAAAGTTTGATTATATTTTACTTTCAAATCTTTATCTTTAGATAGTACATATAAGTTTATGATTACTGATGTTATAAGTCCAATAATAGTTGATGTTATAGCTCCATAAAATCCATAGAAACCTATTTTTTGAGTTAATATCATCAATGGAATATTAAGAGCTAGATTTAATGCTGCACCTGTAAATAAACTTATAAAAATTGCTTTATATTTACTTAATGATTGTAATATTATTATTGTAGTATTAAATAAGCATGTTCCAATTGATACAAATATTGAATATTTAAATACGATTGGTCCCCATTTATTTACGCCATAAAATGCATTAAATACTGAAGGTGCTAGAAAGCTTAATCCAACAGCCATTGGTAGTGCGATAAAAATAATAATTTGAACTGATTGATTAATTTTCTTTCTAACATCTGAATATTTTTTTGATATATAGCTACTTGTTATATTAGGAACTAAACTTGTTGTAAGTCCAATAGAAATTGAAACTACTATACTATTTAATTTATTTCCCCAAGTATTCATTACAGCTATTATACTTTCTGCATCAACTGTTGAATAATGCAAATGATTAGTTAATGTTCTAACAACAGTAAGCATATCTTCAAATTCATATACTGACATTGTTAGTCCAAACATTATAAATGGTAATGAATAAGTAATAATTTTTTTAGCTATTTCTTTATTAGTTATTTTCTTTTCTTCTTCTTTAGCTACTGCATCTGTATTTAATTGGTCTTTATTTTTATGGATTTTATATAATATGTAGATTAATGCACCAATCGCACCAATAGTTGCTCCAAATACTGCAATTCCAATAGCATTAGTCATTCCTAGATGAAATACGTTTAAGAATAAATAACTACCTGCAATTATTACTATTACTCTAATTACTTGTTCTAATATTTGACTGTATGAAGAAGGAGCAATAAATTTATGACCTTGTAAATATCCTTTTGAAACGCTAAGAAGTGGTACAAATAAAATTGCGGTTGATATTACTCTTACTACGAAAGCTATATCTTCTATACTATTTCCACCTGTTGCCCCACCTAAAATAGCTTTGGCAATTAGAGGAGCAAGAGCAAATAAAACTACAAAAGATACAATACTTAAAATAAGCATTATTTTCTTACCAATTTTATAAGCTCTTTCTTTTGTATTGTAATAACCTAAAGTATTATATTCACTTATTAATTTACTCATTGCAGGTGGTATACCCACAGTTGAAAGTGCTAAGAAAAGATTATATATTGTATATGCATATCCATATAATGAACCATTTTGTTCACCTATAATTTGATAAAATGGAATAACATATATTATTCCTAAAAACTTGGATACAAATATAGCAAAAGTTGCAATAAAAGCACCTTTAATAAAAGAATTTTTTTTCACTATAATTCACTTCCATTACTATTTATAAATTATCATTGCAGAAAAACAATATATTTGTTCTTCATGATCAATAGCAGTTGCTACTTGAAATTTTATATCAATTATTTCATTATCTTTTTCTTCTAAGAAATCATTTACTGATTTTTCTAAATCTTTTTCATGAGATTCATCAATAATTTTGACTTTCATAATTATCACCGTTGTTAAGTATAATATAATAATTGATAAAAATATGTCTTGTTTTGTTACCCAATACATTATAACATTTATATTGATAGTTGTAAATTATAGAAAAATTTAAAAGTTATTATGTATTGTTAGTTCAGATGTTACAAATATATTATATAGTGAATAAGTTATGGTAAATTAGACATAAAAATCTAGTATGTATTTATTATTTTACACACTAGATTTGACACGCTCAACACAACTCAAAATAGCTGTCAATCATCCTACAACATATGGATTCATATAACTTCCGTCTCCATCAGTATACAAAAGATTTGGTCCAAGGTTGATAACGGGAAGAACCGGACCTGTGGAGTCCACTATCCCGCGACTCATATAACCGGCATCCATCACCAAAACATCACCATTGCCAGAGGAGAGATCCAAATTGGGAAAATAGGGGTCGAATGTGCGAGGAGAGCCGGTCCAGAAATCAGCACCGTTTTCATATAAGTAGTATGATTTATTAGAATCATTTGGAGATCCTCCTGCAAAAATTACTTCATCGGCAGTTATTAGCCCTACTTTTAAATTTGTATATAATCCTCCATAATTTTTTGTAGTATTTGGACATTTAAAACTTGGGGTTAGTGGATTATTGTTATAAAGTCTATCTATTGCTCCATATTCTATAATATATTCTTCATCTGTTATTGTTGATGTATCATTACAGAATTTTGACGTCTCTATATATTCATCGTAAGGCATCATATTTTTGTTGTACCAATCTTCTAAAAATTTCTTTATTGTACTATCTTGTCTATCTGTTGTATTATCATATGTGTATCCTACATATTTTTCATCATCAAAATTTTCATTATATGCACTATCTCCTATGCTTCCATCTGCTATTAATCTTATTGTTCCATCTCCATTGATTCTTACTATCCTCCATAGCATGTCATCTCCTGCACTGTGATAATCTCCATCTGTACTTTCCCATGTTAGTCCATTAAATTTTACATAATTATCTTCTACTGCTCCTCTAAAGTAGTATGTATCTCCATCGTCATCAACGTCCTTTATTAATCCTTCATCTTCTGTTGCAACTGTACTAAAATCTGGCTTGTCTTCACTTATTGGGGAATTGTTGTCTTTTATCATTTGGGATAATAATACTTTTTTTACTTGTTTCTTACCATATCCTTCTAGTTTTATTCTTGCTTTAAATGTTGTTCCCATTAAATCACTTTGATCTCCATCATTTTCTGATAACCATACATATAATACATAATCTTTACTTGCATTTGCTGCAAATTCTATATTTTTCCCCACATTTATTTCTGTTCCTGCATTTTCAAAATTACCTTCTTTTACTGGTTCACTTATATTTTTTTCATACAACGCATATTTAAAATCCGGTATTTTTAATTTTTCATCAATTGCTATATCTATCATACTTATTGATGCGTATTCTAATATATCTCCATTATTTCTTACTGTAAATTCTATCTTTGATGCATCTTCTTCTATATCTTCATCATATACTGGAAATTGATTACTTAATTTAAATACTTTCTCATTTTCATATATTATACTTAAGTTACCTACTTTTACTGTTTTTTTACCACTTTCACTTCTTGATGTAAAGAATGCTACTGCAATTCCTATTAGTGTTACTAATACTACTGATATAATTATTACTTTTATTTTTTTATTATTCTTCTCATTCATATGCTATACTCCTTTACTTATAAAAAAGTTATCCACAATTATATAATAAGTATAACATTTACCCCCCCCGAGTCAAGAAAAAGTTTTCAACAGTTTTGATTATTTTACATATATTATGATAAGGGGGAATATCATATGTTTGGTAATAGATTTTTTTCTCCATATACTTCATATGGATTAGGAGCTGCAACTAGAACTGGAATTAATTGGTCAGGACTTCTTAGCAATACTCAAAAAACACTTGGTATAATTAATCAGGCTATACCCGCTTTTTATCAAATTAAACCTATCTTTAATAATATGAGAACAATGTTTAAAGTTTATAATGAATTTAATAAAGATGATACTAATACAACAAATAGTACTACAACTAATAATAACCCAACTAATAATTATAATAATCAATTAAATTATACACAAAATAATACCAACAATAATATAGATAATTATTCTGATGAAGGTCCAAATTTCTTTTTATAAATAATAAAACTGATATTAAGCTTGAATATCAGTTTTATTATTAGAAAATTTTATTAAATCATAAAATTTTATATGTTTATTTGAAAAATCTATATCAATTATTTTATATAAATCATTTATTATTTTTTCCATGTTATCAATTTTAGTATCATACCATTCATAATATAAATATTTTAACTTATTAAAATTTTTATTTTTAATAAGTTGATCTATTTCATTTTTTAAATAAGATAAAATTTTCTTTTGATTTCTAGTTAAAAATTGCTTTACATTATTTACCTTTATAATATCATATTCTATATTAGTTTCATTTAATAACTCACTTTCATCTAAAACTTCTTCTGCTTCATCTATTAACATCATACTCTTTAAAATATTTTCACCACTTTTTGAAAATTCAATAACTACTAGATCGGAACCATCTGTAAAAATAGAAGCGTATTCTAAATAATCTATCATTTTATTTATATACATTTCTGTTTTTTCATTAATTTTTTCTAAAAATTTTTCATTTACTTTAACAATATTATTTTTTAAATCTTTTAGTGTTTTTGAATTTATTTTGAAAAGTGGAATTCTTCTTATATGTTCTATATTATCCGTTTTATCCCATTCATAAAATTCTAATGCTTCTCTATTAAAGTTTACTAAAATATCATAAATATAATTCATATTTTTTTCCTCCCGATAGTATTAATGTAACTGTTATAATTATTAATCCAATTATTAAGTAATAAAATTCAGGTCTTCTAATAATAAAATTAACATAATCTAAAAAACTATACCCTATTGTTAGTAAATTTAAATATAATACTAAAACACTAGAACCAATTACCATTAATCCAAATCCAAATAAAAAGAAGAATATTTTAGTAAACATGTTATTCACCCAATTTAATTCTATTTTAAAATATAAAAAAATATTAGAAAAAATCTAATATTTTAGTTTTGATTATTATTATTATTAAAATTATTATATGGATTATATTGTTGATTATTATTCATATTTTGAAAGTTTGGTTGTTGATTATACATTTGTGGGTTTTGATAATATTGTTGTTGATTTGGATAGTTAGGGTATTGTTGTTGGGGATTATAATATTGTTGATTTGGCATTTGATTATTTGAATATGGATTATTATATTGCATATTATTAGTATTTTGTTCTAATCTTTCTGGTTGTTGTGGTATTGGATTACCTCCTACTAAAGCAGAAGATAAACTTGAAATACCTTTCTTTTTTTCTTCATCACCAGTTAATATTTGTACTGGTGATTTTGGTGGTTCTGGGTCTTCATAATCGTAATCTTTATTAAATTTTTGATAACTCAAATATGGATTAGCTGAGTAATCTCCATTTGAATATGGATCGTTATTATTCATGATTTCATCTCCTATTTATTTTATTAACAATTAAATATTAACAAAAAATTCCCATAATTTCAAGTTCTATCTAGTTATTTGTAAACATCTTATATGGTTTTAATTTTGTTTTATCTTTTTCATATATTTTATAGATTGCAATTATAGTATTATTTAATTTAAAAGATATAATATCTTTATTATATATATTATCAATAATTGCTCCATTTAATACTTTTTTTTCAAGATTTTTATCATTTATTTCAATAATTGGTAAATTAATTACATCTTCTATTTTTAATAATTTAAAATTTTTGTCATTTAATGTATTACAATCTTCTAATAAAAAATTACCTTGTTTTGTTCTTTTAAGTTCTAACATAGTTGCAGGAACATTTAAATAATTGCCAATATCTCTTATTAAACTTCTTATATATGTACCTTTAGATACATTTGTTTTAAATTTAAATTTTA
>CANRCS010000013.1 GCA_947629195.1 uncultured Bacilli bacterium
ATTATCAATTTAAAAAAGTTACCTAAAATAAGTAACTTTTATGCTTGAACTGCATTAACAGATATTTTAGCGCTTAATTCTTTTCCTTGTAAATCATCTTGCTCACCATTAATATTCTTAATCCATATATATAGTGTATATTCGTTTTCATTTACAATATCAATACTATTAGCTAATTCGATAGTACCATCTGATAATTTTGAAAAATCACCTTCACTTATTTGTGAATCACCACTATATAATGTCCATATAAAATAAGGACTTTTTAATTCTTCTGCAATAGTAATATCAGTAAGTTGTAATGTTGCTACTGAAGCGACATTTCCTGTGTTTTTAATTTTGAATATTTTTTTTGCAGCTTTTCCATCTATCATATCTTTATCGATAGGACTAAGATTTTTTGCGTTTACAATAGGTGTACTATCATCAAATTCTAATGATAACGTTCCTGTATTTATAGTTTGATTTTCCGCTTCACTTTTTGATGAAAAATATGAGTATGTTCCAAGTATTCCACCAATAAGTGAAACTAGTAAAATTATAAAAAATATTTTTTTATCAGTATCTACTTTTGCCTCTACCATTTTTCATCCTCCTACAATTTTAATATATCACAAATATATTAAAGATACAATTGTATTTTCAATATTAGTTATATATTAAATTAATAAAAATATTCTTTTCTAACTAATTTTTACTTTTACAATCTCATTTATAATATTCTTATCTGATTTGGTTTTAGCTTCTAAATAATTAGATGTATGACCAACATATTCATCATTTATTTTTCTTTCAATTAACACATCTAATTCACTATTAATAAAACTATTATAATATTCTTCTTCTAATTTATTTGATAATTCTATTAATTTTTTTACCCTTTGCTTTTTAATTCTTCCATCTACTTGTTCATCCATACTTGCAGCTTTTGTACCAATACGAATTGAATATGGAAAAACATGAAGTTTTGAAAATTTAATTTTCTTAATAAAATCATAAGTTTTTTCAAAGTCTTCATCTGTTTCATGAGGAAATCCTACAATAACATCTGTAGTTATTGAAATATTTGGTCTTATTTTTCTAATCTTATTTATTTTGTCTTCAAAATATTTTGTATCATATTTCCTATTCATAAGTTTTAATATTTTGTCATTACCACTTTGAAGTGGTATATGCATATGGTCTACAATTAATTTGTTATTTTTTAACTCTTCTAAAAATTCATCAGTCAACTCTGTAATTTCAATAGATGATATTCTAATTCTTTTTAATCCTTTAATTTCTCTTAATTTTTTTAAAAGATCAGTTAATGTATAACCTAATTCCCTTCCATAATTTCCTGTATGAATACCAGTTAAAACTATTTCTTTATGTCCATTATTTACTAGTCTTTTAACTTCATCTATTACTAATTCCATTTTTTTACTTCTAACGTTTCCCCTTACGTAAGGAATAATGCAATATGAACAAAAGTTATTACATCCATCTTGAATTTTGACAAAAGCTCTTGTATGACTTTCAAATTTATCAATTTCCATATCTTCAAAATCTTGTTTTGTTAAATCGTAAATATTACAAATTTTTTTATGTTCTTTAATATAATCTTCTACTAAATCCACAATCTTACTTTTATCTTTATTTCCTAAAATTATATCTACATCATCTAATTTATCAATATTACCTTTTTTATATTGTACATAACATCCACAGACTACAATGATAGAATTAGGATTATTTTTTCTTGTATGGTTAATTATTTTTTTACTTTTATTATCCGAAGTATTAGTAACTGTACATGTATTTATTATATATATATCTGCATTATCTTCATATTCAACTTTTTTATATCCCCTAGAAATAAACAAGTGAGTAATAAACTCACTTTCATAAGAATTAACTTTACAACCTAAAGTATATATAGCAAATGTCATTAATCTAAGCTATCTCTTAATTCTTTTAGGGCATTTAAAAAGTCATCACTCGAATATAAAGATGTATCAACTTCACTAATACTTAACATTTCTTTTAAATCATCTTTATTTAATAATGTAGATTTATCTTCTTTTGGAGTATCTTCTATATCACTAAAATCTAATATTTCGGTATTATAACTAAATTCTTGAGTATCTTCTTTTTTATCTAATTCTACTGTTTGAACATTTACTTTAATATTACTATCTTCACTATTTTGTTGTTTAACTTTTCTAAGTAATTCTTCGTAGCTTATAATTGATTTTTCTTCTTGTTCCATTTCAAATTCTGTTAGTTCTAAATTGTTATTTATATCTTCTTGCATTTGTTTTGCGGCTACGTTTATATCAAATTTATCTTCTTTTTTTTCTTCTTTTGGTTCTATCTTAGTTGCAATATCACTTGCTTTTATTCCTTCTTTTTCAACTGATTTAATATCATTTTTATTTTTAATTTCATCTAAAAAATCTGTATCTATTTCTATATCTTTAACTTTGTTATTTTTAATAATTAAATATATAACTAGTCCAATTAAAACTATAAATGCAACAATTAATACTATAACCATTGTCTTACCTAAAATATCTAAATTATTAAAAGAATTCATCATATTAATCACTCCATATATTCATAATTGATAATACTTCCAATACAAATAGGTGCAGTTTCAGTTCTAAGTACTCTATTACCTAATGAAATAGGTATAAAATTATTTTCTGTTAAAAATTTTTCTTCTTCTTTTGAAATTCCACCCTCTGGACCTATAACAAATATAATTTTATCACATTTTTTGTTATTTTGTAATACTTTCTTTATATTTAGTACATCTTGGTTTACACTGCATACAAGTTTTAGATCATAATCTAAATTTATAAGGTCTTTAAGTTTCATTATATTATAAACTTTTGGTATTATATTTCTTTTAGATTGTTCACTTGCTTCTTTACATATATTTTGCCATCTATCTATTTTTTTAATTTCTTTATTTTTATCAATTTTCACAACACATCTACTTAGTTCTAGTGGAACGAATGAATTTATTCCAAGTTCAGTACATTTTTGAAGTATTAAATTTACCTTTTCTTCTTTTACTAAACTAAATGCAATAGTTACATCTATACTTAATTCATTAAAATCATTTAATTCTTCTATAATAGAAATTTCTACATCATCATTTGATATTTTATCAATATTACATATATATAATTTAGAGTTATAAACTACTTCTATATTATCGTTTATTTTCATTCTCATTACATTTTTAATATGATGAATATCTAATTTATTTAATATTAATTTGTTATTATTTTTAGAAAGTGCGAAATATCGTTGCATAAATACATCACCAATAAAAGTATAACATTGTATATTTTTAATTACAATTATTTTCTATTATAAATTTTATACAATCTAATAGTTTTTCATCATTAACTTTTTTTCTTTTTTTAGGGCCTTTAATGTGTACTTTTAATTTTCTAAGTTTAGTATTAATACATTTTATATTAACTAGTCTATCTATATTATCATTATTATATATAAATCCAATTGGATTTATAGCATGTGCATTTTTACTTAAAATTAAGAGCGCTAAAGAATAATCTTGAGTTATTACTATGTCATTAATAGATGTTATATTTGCTATTTTGATATCTGCACTTCCAAATGATTTATCAACAGTAATAATTTTTGAATAGTCACTATTTAAATTATGTGAATTATCTGATACTAATATCATTTCAAGATTATATGATTTTACTAAATTTTCAATAAGCTTTATACTAGGACAAGCATCTGCATCTACAATTACTTTGATATTAATCACCTACTTTTTATATAATAAAATTTCTCCTTTTCTATACTCATCATATATTTTTTCATATATATCATTTTGAACATTACGTATTTTTTTAGGATGCATTAAATATCTTAAAGTTAATTCTATACAATCATCCATAATTTTAGTATATATAATTGGTTCCATTTTATTATAGTAAATTCTATATTCACTACTTGCATTATCAATTTGATTTTTCATTTTTATAGGTATATTTTTAATAGTGTCATTTTGATTAATAATTTTATATAGTATTCCTTTAGTTTTTCTAAGATTACTATTCATATCAATTTTAATAGTTATTTCATCCCATATATACTTAAATGCTTTTACATAGTTTTTAACAGGCATAGAAAAAATAAGAGAATTAGGAAAATGTATTATTACTCCAGTACTTTGACCACTACCTTCTTCTTTATTAACTTCTAATATTTCAAAATTCATTGCATTTAAATTAATTACATCTCCTTCTACATTATCTATTTCTATTCTATCTTCTACTTTAAAAGGTTTTTTAATTTTTATATATATTCCTGCAAAAAAATTAACTATTACTTCTTTTAAGGCAATTGTCATAGCAGCAGATATAAAACTTATAATTGTTACTATATTGTTTAGATAGTCTTCAATTAAAAAGAAAATAATTATTACGGTTAATATATTTACAATTATGTGTATATTTCTGTTATAGATGTATTTTGATTTATCATTTTTATTAAAATAATTACATATATTGCACAATAGATGAATAATTATTCTAGTAACAAAAACTACTATTATAACAATTAGAGTTAATAGTATATATTCATT
Organism: uncultured Bacilli bacterium; assembly: GCA_947629195.1. Classification (GTDB taxonomy): domain Bacteria; phylum Bacillota_I; class Bacilli_A; order RF39; family UBA660; genus JAFSEX01. The sequence goes on from CANRCS010000013.1 coordinate 4,616, forward strand.
TTTAATACCCAAATATTTTTCTATTAAATCACTTAAATATTGTAAATATTTCATGAAATCATCTCCAATAAATTTATATACATTTAATCTTAACATAATTCAAAATAAAAATCACTATAAAATAATAGTGAAATTTATTCTGGGTTTGCAGGTGTTGTATTTTTACATCCTACATCATCATTCCATATCCAAATACCATCTGAATCATTATTACCTAATTCATCACTACAACATTTATTTTTGTCTACTGCATTTTTACATTTATCCATATTTAAATTAGGGGATTCTATTTCAATTTTAGATATATGTTTTTTACTAAAACTACAAATTGATTTATCAGTTGGATTTGAAAAACATTTCATACATTGGTTATCTAAGTTAGTACCAAGTAAGTTCATTAAAAAATTTATAATAGGAAATATAAAGAAGATTGCTACTCCAAAAATTAGTCTTTTAGCAAATAATATTAAATTTTTATTAGAATCATTTGTACTTGATGTCATACTTTTTATTAAATCTATAATTCCTAGAAGAATAATTAAAATTGGTATTATTATTTTTGCAAAATTGAAGATTTGTCCTATAAAACTAAATAATTGTTTAATTGAATTTGATTCACAAAATGTTGTGTTATCTAATATATATATCATATTATTTAATACCTGTCATTTGTATTACAGGATAAATTCCTGCTCTACTATCGCTAGTACTAGGAATTGTTACAGTAGTCACAAGCGCTAAAGTGGCAGTTGATTTATTACTTATTTCTATGGATGAATATGTCATATTATCATCTTCTTTTTCATTTACTATTTTTATGTCTTCTTCATTTCCTCTAAGCAATGATATCGCACTATTATATTTTCTTTTACCATCTTTATCTACTGTATACAAATAATATTTTTGATTTAATTCTAAATCTAATTTATCTTCAATTTTAATAGGACTATTTACTTCTTCATCAATTTCTACTTTTTCTTTTGACAATACAAATTCTAATTCAAATTCTTCTTTTAATTTGTCTTGTAAATCGGTGGTTATGTCTATTCTTTTTGGATCGTCACCACTCCAATTAACATTATATCCTAATGCTTGAGCAATAAATCTTATTGGAACGTAATAAGAAGTTTCATTACATTCTGGAATATCATTTCCAAGACCATCTTTACCTGTTGGACAAGATGCAACATCAACATCTAACTGACTTAAATCATAATTTATTTTTCCAACAGTTAATGTAGAATCAAATTTCTTTTGTTGTTTTTCATTGATTAATGTATATGTAAAAGTATTTCCACTTACATCTATTTTTGAAGTAATACTAACTTTATCTAATTTATCGTCCGTATATTTTACTTCACAAAGGTTAGTTACTTTACAGAAATTATTAATGTCTACATAAGCTCTATTTGACATTTCAAAATTTCCTATATTTGTCGCTTTATTATCTACATATATATCAAAATATTTTGATAAACTACTATTTTCTTTTTCGTCATCTGAATCTTTTTTTGTTTCTTCCTTTTGTTCTTCTAATTTTGCATTAGATTCCTCACTTGTAGTTTCAATTTTATAAGTTGATTTTGAATCAATACTACCATTTGAAAGTGCAAATATTATAAAGTCATCTTTATATTTATCAAAATCTAATATAACATCATTTGTAAGTTTTTCAGAATATAATACTTTTGCATCTTTAAATTCTTGAATTTTAGTATCTTTTCCATTAATATTAGCAGTTGTTAATTTTATATTATCTTTTTTAACTAACATTACAGTTAAATAAGTTTTGTCATTAGAAGATGTATTAGAAAATTTATATTTATCTTTTGGTTGATTTACATAAGCATAAGATATAGCCATCTCATTAACATTATTTTCATTATTAATAATTTCACTTACCTCACTTGATTTAATTAGAGAGAAGTTTTTGTCGCCTTGAATTTTAAATCCATTATATTCATAACTATTAATTAAGTTGTTTTTAGCAAGATTTTTCATCACTTCATCCATATTAGATGCTTGGGAATTTAAATAACCTAGTGTATCCCCATCATGTTTACCTAGTGCATCTAGGATTTTTGTCTTTCCATTTTCTACTGTATTTTCATAATTCATCAAAAACATTTGTGTAGAATATGGCCAAATAGTATCTATTCTTTTATCTAAATTGTTTAAATATATAGAAGTATTGTCTGAATTATCATAATCTACAATTTTAGCAGCTGCCCATTCTGCTGTTGTTTCTATTTCAAATAATTCTTCACCAGTATTATTTACTTCACATAATTTATATGTACCATCTCCACATATATAATTTTGAAAATGATGAAATAATTCATGTGCGATAGAATGATTCATTTCACTTTCATTTTCTTTATCAATTAAACTTGCATTTATAGTTATATATGGTCCAGCAAGTGCGCCACTAAATCCATTTTTATTTATTCCAGAATATTTTTTTGTAGGATCCATTGTGACATAAAATGCCATTATATTTTCTGACTCATTTGTTTGTTCAAGAGAGGATATAAATACAGGCATTGCTTTTGAAATAGTTTCATAATCATTAGGAGCAACTTCTTTTAAGTAATTTTTATAATCTTCTTCGGTTAAATTATCAAAATATGCAGGTTCAAATTTATATTTAATATTATATTCTTTTTCGTATTCTTGTGTATATTCTTCTAATTTTTCAGCAATATTCGTAGCTATACTTTCATCTGCTTTATTAGATCCATCAGAAGTTGTATACCACACTACAAAGTTTTTATTAGAACTTATTACATATTTATCAAGTTCTTTTGCTTCTGTTTCAGCAATTTTATTTGATACTGGAACTACTTTATTATAATTATAAGATACGCTATTATCTCTTTTACCAATAGTTATATTGCTCATCTTTATTTTGTCATATATATATTCTTTAGTCTCTTCACTTACATCATTTTCGTGTGCAGCTAACAAAGTCATTATGTTTGGAGCTACACTACTAGCTGATGATTTATATTCTTCACTTAGTTTATTTGGTTCGAATAGGGAATATGCAGTATATAATACATATTCATCTGTCGTTATTTTATTTTCTTTGTATGCATCTGATATTTTATTTAGTGTAGGTTTTTCAAGTATAATTGTATTTACATTTACTTTATCTTTTCTAAATACAAAAATACATAATAAAATTATTATGACTAATATAATTGAACATATTATTCCAATTGTTTTTTTTGATTTTAAATTTATGTTATCCATCTTTTTATCCTCCTAATTTTATTTATTTACAAATAATTTCGATATTTCTTTTTTTGGAAGCAACATCTTAATATTTTTAACCACTTTTATTTCATATTCAAGTGTATGTTCGTCTAGCTCTTCACCATCTACGCACCAAGAATTTTTTAATTTTTTCTTAAATCTTATTTTCAAATTATCAGTTTTATAAAAGTAAAATCCCGGTACTTGAGTTATATCACTCATATTTAAATAATACAAACTTTTTATAATGTCTTTTTTAGTAGTCAAATTTGAAAATAGAACTTCAAATTTGCCATCATCTAATTTGACATCTTTATATATATTATTTATTCCTGCAATCCTAGTCGCACTTGATGCAATCATAAACGAGAATAATCCATTATATTTTTTGCCATCTATTTCATATTCTAATTCGATTAAACTTGTTCTATCTCTAAAAAAGTTCTTAACTCCTTCAAAAATATAAGCTAGATGCCCAACTTTCTTTTTCAAGTTTCTTGGTGTCTCATAAGGTATGTTCATAAATTTTCCAAAACCTGCAACATAAACGAATGGTCTTCCATTTATTGTACATATATCTATATCTTTTATTTGACCATTTAATACATTTTTTAAATTGGATAATAAATTCTTATTTAATCCAAACATTCTTCCAATATCATTTGTTGTTCCAAGTGGTATATGAGACAATAGTAATCTATTTTTTCTATTAAAATTACCTGTCATTACTTCATTAAAAGTTCCATCTCCGCCAAGTGATATTACCAAATCAGCATATTCTATTTCACTAACAATTTTCATCGCATGTCCTGGATATTTTGTAATATATATTTCAACACTATATCCATTGTTTTCTAATTCTGCTTCAAATTTGTGTAACCCTTCTCTTTTTATGCCTTTACCACTATTTGCATTACATATTACAACACATGATTTCATAAAAGATCACCATCATAATTATATATTATTTTTTTAAATTATTAAAGTCCTATAATAAAAGAAAAAATAGATAAAATGTAAACTATCTATTTTTCCTTAAATATTCGTTATATCTTTTAATTTCTATATTGTTATCTAAACCTGTTTTTGATAGTTGTTCTAATAATTTCTTTTGGTCTCTAGATATTTTTTCAGGCATTAGTATTTTAAGTGTTATATACATATCACCTTTTCTTTTAGATGATACGTTTTCAACTCCTTTGCCTCTTAATCTATGTTTATCTCCATTTTGACTTCCAGCTGGAATTACAAGATTAATATTTCCATACAATGTTGGTACTTCTTTTTTACATCCTAAGATAGCTTCTGTTATATTGATTGGTAATTCTAGATAAATATCATCTTCATTTCTTTCGTATATAGGATGCTTTGAAACTACAAATTCGATATATATATCACCATTTGAACCACCATTTATTCCTGCTTCACCTTTTCCAGCTAATCTAAGTTGATTTCCTGTATCTACACCAGCAGGTATTTTAACTTCGATTGTTTTATTTTTCTTAATTTGTCCTTTACCTCTACATTTTGAACAAACATCTTTATAGATTTTTCCTTTTCCTTCACATTTAGGACAAGTAGTTCTTGTTTGATATACTCCAAACAAGCTTCTTTGTTCACTAACAATGGTACCGCTACCATGACACTCATCACAAGTAGTTTCATTATGTCCACCCTTACCATGACATTCTTCGCATGTGTCCATAACATCTAATTTTATTTCTTTTTTAGTACCGAATACTGCTTCTTCAAAAGTTAATTTCATACTTATTACTCTATCTCTACCACGTCTTGCCCTATTTGAAGAATTACCACCAAAACTGAAGCCAAATCCACCACCAAATAAATCACCAAATATATCGCTAAAATCAAAATCAGAAAAATCAAATCCTGAGAATCCACCTGCTCCACTTGCAGTACCATTTTGGAATGCTGCATGACCGAATTGGTCGTATTGCTTTCTTCTATTTTCATCAGATAATACAGCGTATGCTTCTTGTATTTCTTTAAATTTTTCTTCAGCATCTGCTTCTTTATTTACGTCTGGATGATATTGTTTCGCAAGCTTTCTAAAGGCACTTTTAATTTCTTTATCAGTAGCAGTTTTACTTACTCCAAGCACTTCATAATAATCTCTTTTGTTCATTTAATACACCCCGCTTTCTTAAACCTCTTTTTGAGTTCTAACTATTTTTTTGTATTCATTTAGATATTTTTCATATATTTCAAATGCGTTTTCTATAACTTTTTTATCAGATAAATCGTATCCACATTCCCTTAAAAGTTCTAATGGATAATTACTTGAGCCACTAGATAAGAATTTGATATATCTATTTAGTGCACCATCTTTTTTATCTATTATATCTTTTGCTATCGCACAAGCAACTGATAAACCTGTTGCGTATTTGTATACATAAAATGAAGTATAGAAATGTGGGATTCTTTCCCATTCATATCTTATTTCATCATCACTAATTATATTTTCACCATAATATTTTTTATTCAAATCATAATATAAATCGCTTAAAACTTTTTCAGTTAATACTTCATTATTTTCTTCTTTTTCATGAGCTATTAATTCAAACTCTGCAAACATTGTTTGTCTTATTAAAGTTCCTCTAAATAAATCAAGAAAATCGTTTAATATATATTCTTTTTCATTAATATCATTACTGTTTTTAAGCATATAATCAGCTAGTAATACTTCATTAACAGTAGATGCTATCTCTGCTAGAATTATTGGATAATCATGATATAAATAATCTTGATTAGTATTAGATAAATATGAATGTATACTATGTCCTAATTCATGAGCAAGAGTTCCAACATTTTTAATAGTATTATCATAATTTAACATTAGAACTGGATTTGAGTCATATGTACCCCAACTAAATGCCCCACTTCTTTTGTATTTATTAGGCATTACATCTATCCATTTTTCATCAAATGCTTTTTTTAGCATCTTAGTATAATCACTATCTAAAATACTTAAAGCATTCATAACGATATTTTTTGCTTCTTCAAATGTATATTCTTTTTCATAATTATTATTACTTGAAGCATAAATATCATACATATGCATTTCATCTAATTTTAATCTATCTTTTTTAAGATTTATATATTCATGAAATTTATACAAATTTTTTTCTGTAACATCTATTAAGTTTTTATAAACACTAATATCTACTGCATCACTATATAAACTTGCTTCTATACTAGAGTTATATCCTCTTAATCTAGATAATGTAACATCTTTTTTTATATTAGAAATATATGTTGATGCGATTGTATTTTTATACTTTTTGTATTCTTTATATAACATATTGAAGGCATCTATTCTTACTCTTCTATCATTTGAACTTATATATTTAGTATATAATTCATTAGAAAAATCAACTAAATTACCATTTTCATCTTTAATTTTTTCAAATGTCATATCAGTATCATTTAAACAATTAAATGTATCTTTAGAAGAATTAATTACAGGACTTAATGCACTAATTATTTTTTCTTCTTCTTTTGATAAAGTATGTTTTTTATATCTAAACATTTTTTCTAAATAAAATTTATATTTTTCTAAACTTTTTGATTCTTTTATATATTTTTCAATTTTATCATATTCTATATCTAGTAATTCTACTTCAAAAAATGATAACTCTTCTATAATTTCATTATAAAATTTATATGCCATATTTTTATATTCTTGATTTTTATTATCAGATGTATCCTCATAATATTTTAAAAATGCATATATGTATATATTTTCTAGATTTTTTGAAATTTTTGTATTTAATTCTAAAGCTTCATATAAATTTTTACTAGATAAAGAGATTTTACCTTTATATTTAATTAAATCTTTAGTTAATTTTTTAGTTTCTTCAAAGATATTATTTTTACCTTCACATATATTACTTAGTTTACTTAAATCCCATTTATATTTATCATCTACTTCTTTTCTTAATTTTATTTCCATAACATTCTTCCTTATTCTAATATAAATACAAACTTTAGCAATGCCAGAAATTTGGCATTGCTACTAATAATTATTTTTCTTCATATTCTGCATCTATTGCATCATCTTTATCGTCGTTATCTTTTGTATCAGTACTATCATTTGAATCAGTTGTATTAGCTTCTGCTTGAGATTTTTTAGCTGCTTCTTCATAAACTTTAGTAGCTAGAGCCATTGCTTTTTCGTTTAATTTTTCTTTCTTAGTTTTAATATCTTCAATGTCATCTTTTTCTAATGCTTTTTTAAGTTCTTCAACTAATTCTTCTGCTTCTTTTTTGTCTTTTTTATCTACTTTATCACCTAAATCTTTAATAGATTTTTCAGTCATAAATATCATTTGTTCAGCATCATTTCTAATTTCTGCTTCTTCTTTACGTTTTTCATCAGCTTCTCTATTAGCTTCTGCTTCTTTCATCATTCTATCGATTTCCTCATCACTAAGGTTAGTTGAAGCAGTAATAGTAATTGATTGTTCTTTATTAGTTCCTAAATCTTTTGCTTTAACATTAACGATACCATTAGCATCTATATCAAATGTAACTTCGATTTGTGGAACTCCTCTTGGTGCAGGTGGAATATTTGTAAGTTGGAAGTTTCCTAATGTTTTATTGTCAGCAGCCATTGGTCTTTCACCTTGTAATATGTGAATATCTACTGCTGGTTGATTATCTGCTGCTGTTGAGAATACTTGACTTCTTGATGTTGGAATTGTAGTATTTCTTTCGATAATTGGTGTCATAACTCCACCCATAGTTTCAATTCCAAGTGTTAATGGTGTAACATCAAGTAATACTACATCGTTAACTTCACCAGTTAAAACACCACCTTGAATAGCTGCACCCATTGCAACTACTTCATCAGGGTTAACACCTTTATGTGGTTCTTTTCCAAGTTCTTTCTTAATTAATTCTTGAACCATTGGAATACGTGTTGAACCACCAACAAATATTATTTTATCAATATCACTTGCTTTTAATTTAGCATCTTTTAATGCTTTTCTAACAGGTTCTAGTGTAGATTCTACTAAATCTCTTATTAAATCTTCAAATTTCGCTCTTGTTAAGTTAACTTCTAAGTGTAATGGTCCATCTTCTCCTTGAGAAATAAATGGTAGGCTAATTTGAGTATTAGTAACTCCACTTAAATCTTTTTTAGCTTTTTCTGCAACATCTTTTAATCTTTGCATAGCCATTTTATCTTTAGTTAAATCTATACCATTTTCACTTTTGAATTCATCAACTAAATAATCAATAATTCTTTGGTCGAAATCATCTCCACCAAGTTTGTTATTACCACTTGTTGATAATACTTCAAATACTCCATCTCCTAATTCCATGATAGAAACGTCAAAAGTACCACCACCAAGGTCATATACTAATATAGTGTGAGCATCTTCTTGTTTATCAAGTCCATATGCTAAAGCTGCTGCTGTTGGTTCATTTATAATACGTTCAACTTCAAGTCCTGCAATTTTACCTGCATTTTTTGTTGCTTGACGTTGTGCATCATTAAAATATGCTGGAACTGTAATAACAGCTTTTGTAACTTTTTCACCTAAATAACTTTCTGCAGATTCTTTTAAGTTTGATAAAATCATTGCAGATATTTCTTCTGGTGTATATTCTCTACCATTTGCTTTAACTTTTTTATCTGTTCCCATTAATCTTTTAATAGAATATATTGTATCAGGATTTGTTACCATTTGTCTTTTAGCAACATCACCAACAATTATTTCCCCTTTTTTAAATGCAACTACGGATGGAGTTGTTCTATTTCCTTCCTTATTAGCAATTACTGTTGTGTCTCCTCCTTCGTGTACTGCAACACAACTATTTGTTGTACCTAAGTCTATACCTATAATTTTACTCATAAAATATCACCTTTCCTTTATTTTTTATTTACCTTAACCATCGCTGGTCTAATAACCTTATCTTTTAACATATATCCTTTTTGTAGTACTTCTAATATTATGTTATCTTCCTTATCTTCTACATTATCAGTAAGTACTGCTTGATGATATGTTGGATCGAATTCCTCATCTACTGGATTTATAACCTTTATTTCAAATTTTTGAAGTACATCAGTAAGTCCACCATAGATTATTTTAAATCCTTCTAAGAATTTACTAACTTCATCTTCTAAGTTGTCATCATCCATATTAATTGCTCTTTCAAAATTATCGATTATTGGTAAAATTTCTTTTACCAAATCTTCATTTGAATATTTTAGAAGTCTAGATGTTTCTTCTTCTTTTCTTCTTTTAAAATTAATAAGTTCCGCATTATTTCTTATCAATTTATCTTCTAATTCACTATTTTTATTTTTTAAATCCAGTATTTCATTTTTTAAGTTTTCTATTTCTTCTTCCTTTTTATCCTTTTTAGTTTCTTTTTCTTCTTTTTTTATTTCTTTTTTTTCGTTCTCGTTAGTTTTATTTTTATCTTTTACTTTTTCCATTCTACACCTCCTGTTATAAATTTTCATTATCAATATTAGATTTTAAATATTCTAATAGTCCAACTACTTTGTCGTATTCCATTCTTTTAGGTCCAACTATTGCAATCGTACCATTTTCATTACCAATATCGTATTTTGTTTTAATTATTGTAACATCTTCATCTAATTCATTTTCAGAACCAATATAAATGTTAATTCCAGAATCTTCTTCTTTGATGCTATCAACTATATCGTTATCTTCAAATTTACTTATGATGTTTTTAATTTTATCTACACTATTAAATTCTGGCTGTTTTAAGATATTAGTTTTTCCAACAAAATGCATATTACTTTTTTCTGCAAATTCATTAAATGCACTATAAAACGCATTATATATTACTTCATGTTGTTTAACATATTTGGCGATTATTGGTTTGATTTCAAATTCAAGTTTCTCACTTACTTCATCAATTGGTGTACCAACTAATAATTTGTTAATCAAATCTGTTGTTTGTCTTACTTCATCAACTGATATATTTTTATTAATCATCAAATTTTTATGTTCTACATGTCCTTTATCAGTTATTACAATTGCGACTATTTTATTTTCTTCTAGTGGCAAAATCTCAACTTTTTTTAATCTGTTTTCATTTGATGTACTACCTAATATAACTGAAGTATAGTTTGTCATATCAGATATGATTTGTAAACTTTTATTAATCGCATCACTAATCTGCAATGAATTATTATGAAAAATAGTTTGAAGTTTAAGCATTTCTTCACCAGTCATATCTTTTGGTTTCATCAAATTATCAACATAGTATCTGTATCCTTTTTCAGAAGGTACTCTACCAGAAGATATATGAGTTTTTTCAAGATAACCTTTTTGTTCAAGACTAGCCATTTCATTTCTTACAGTAGCTGATGAACAATTTAATGCTTCACATATACATGAAGAACCAACTGGTTTTGCTGTTTTAATATATTCTTCAATAATTAATTTTAAAACTTGTTCTTCTCTACTCCCAATCATTACATCACCTCTAGCACTCTAATCTAACGAGTGACAAATACATTATAATACTATGCTTTAGCATTGTCAATATATGAGTGCTAAAAAATAAAAAAATAAAAACCTAAAC
>CANRCS010000014.1 GCA_947629195.1 uncultured Bacilli bacterium
AGATGTTCTTCTTTTGGTTCTACAACAGCAAGTTGTTCTCCTTCTTTAACTGGACCAGTATAACCATATTCATTTGTTGTTTGGTTTTTATATTTTTCAGAATAATAATTTAGCATTTGACTATAATAAGAATCTTTTTCTAAAAAGTCTTTTTCATGTGGGTATGGTCTTCTTGGAATTGGAATATTTGTTCCTGAAAAATATATAACATTTTCATCAACTAATCCATATGGTTTGTAATGATCATATAGATATTGTTCATAATCTTCTATTGTTTCATCATCATATTTTTCTCTTGGCATAGCTATTTTAGTTCCAGGAATATATTTTTTTTCTGTATCTTCTGTAACAGGTTTTACACTTGTATCTTCTCCACCTGCATTTTTAATCATATTTGCATATTTTTTATTAAAATGTTGTAACATATTAGAATAGTATTCATCATTTGGATTTGCAAGTTCATGAGGATACTTACCTCTAAATGGAACATTTACTCCACCAAATTTTCCTGCAACTCCTGGATCAATTCCTTTTTCATCATAAAACTTTTTTAAATAGTCTTCATATTTTTCATAGCTTTCCCATTCTTCTTTTTCTCTTGGCATATTAGTATTTTCATTTTGAAGATCATCTTTATTTTCTATTTTTTTAACGTTAATTTTTCCTTTAACAATAGTATTCCTGTCAACTATTTTAGCTGGTGTTATTTCCAAATCCTCAAACTTTATATTTTTTAAACTATCTACATCATAATCAAAGTATTCTTGATATTTTTCTTTATTTTTAATATCTTCTATTTTTTCAGTAGGATATATTTCTTTAGTGTTACTATCCATATAGAAGTCACCATCATCAGCAATCTTATATCCAATTACTCCTATATCAACTCCACCTACTGTTTTATGTTCAATATTAATTTTTTTATATTCTTCAAATTTATTTTTATTATCATTCATAATATCACTTGTCCTCCAATCTAAAATATTCTTCCATGTGAGATACTATATATGCTTTCTTCAACATCATTAATATCTGATGTAATAGTATCACTTAAATCTGGATATTTTTTAAGTACTTCATTTAAATATATTTTATACAAATTAAGATAAGAAACCTGAACACTTGGAGGTAATTTTGCAAAATTGACATTTTTATATCTTGATGAAAGGAAAACATCAAATTTTTCAAATTTATTTTCGATAGGCTTTTCTTCAGGTGTTGGTGTAGATACAGTGTTTTTTTCAAGAATTATTTCATGTGGATATTTTTTTCTTTTTCCATCAACATATTCTGTTTTATATCCATATTTTGCATAATGTTCTTGTAAATATTCTTCATACTCACTAAAACTTTCTTTATCCTTTTTATCTCTTGGATATGGGATAAATGTACCATCTATATATTTGGTAGATCCAACTATTAACTCTTCTTTTAAATCTGGATTAAATGTATCGCTTACAGGTACTGGCATTTCTTTAACTGTAGTTGTTAAAATTCCCTTTTCTATTATGGTATTTTTAACATTTGGAATTTTAACATCTTTTACTTTTCCATCTTTAAATTTTTCATCAACAGTTATTCCTTCACCAATTAAAACAGATGAATAAGTCAAATTATTTATTGGATCATCTACAACAGCTTGATAAGGAGAAAAAATTTGTGCAGGCATTACATTATCTAATACAGGAACATCTCCCTTATTATATGGGCTTGAATTTTTATTCTTAGTAAATAATGCATTACATATTTCAATATTTTTTGCATCATCCAAATTCAAATCTTTTGAAGGATATACATACCATGTACTTTCTATCAATATTCCGTGAAACTTCCCATTAGGATCTTCTACAACTCTATATCCAATTTGATCATCATATAAAACGCTAACTTTTGTTAAGCTAGAATAATCAGAATATTTAGTCAAAGTTAAAGGATCAACATCTATATATTTATCTGTTGCTTTATTTAGTGCGTCTTCTACAATTTTAGCATCTTCACTTTTTTTAACATCATATACTTTATTATCATCATTAATATCAGCATAATATGTTTCTTGTTTATCATTTGCATAATAATCATTTTTCACAATTTTACTTTCTATTTCTTTTTCTAGATAATCAATATAATTACTTAATTCTTTTTCATCTTTAATATTATCTAGTCTATATTTTATTTTGTCATAATCTTCTTTCATATATATTTCTGCCTTTTTTAAAACTTCAATTTTTCTTTCTTCCATAATATTTTTATCCTCCATATTTAGATTTCTCTACTATATTAAATTATAACATATTTTTACAAATTAAGGAAATTCTAACCCTTTTTAAGTATATATTTACACTTATTTGACACGATTTTTCAAATCTTCTTCATTCCATATCTCAATATTTAATTCTTTTGCTTTATCATATTTACTTCCTGGATTACTACCAACTATTACAACATCAGTCTTTTTAGATACGCTACCAGATACATTTCCACCTAAACTTTCTAGTTTTTCTTTTAACTCATCTCTTGTATATGTTTCCAAACTTCCTGTTAATACAAAAGTTTTGTTATAAACATATTCATTTGTATTTTCACTATTTATAACTCCTAAATATTTAGTATTAATTCCCATATCTTTAAGTTCATTTATAATTTTAATATTTTCTTCATCTTTAAAATAATCAATAATATTTTGTGCGATTATATCACCAATATCTTTAATGTTATTTAATTTTTCAAATGATGCATTCATAAGATTATCAAGAGTTTCAAAATGTTTAGCTAAAAGTTTTGCAGTCTTACTTCCAACTTGTCTTATACCAAGTGCGAATAACAATCTTTCTAAAGAATTTTTCTTAGAATTTTCTATTGCTTCTAACAAATTATTAACACTTTTTTCTCCAAAACCTTCTAGTTCCATTAATTCATCTTTCTTATCATCAAGTTTATATATATCAGTAAATGATTTAATGTATCCCATATTATAAAAATCTTCTATAATTCTTTCTCCTAAACCATCTATGTTCATTGCATCCCTAGAAACAAAATGAATTAAACCTTCAATATGTCTTGCAGGACAATTTGGATTAACACAAAAATAATCTGCTTCATTTTCTTTTCTTATTAGGGTGTGATTACATATTGGACAATTATGTATCATTTGAAAATCTTTTTCTTCTCCAGTTCTTCTATCGATAATTGGTTCTACGACTTCAGGTATTACATCTCCTGCTTTTCTAATACTTACAATATCACCTATTTTTAAATCTTTTTCAATTACATAATCTTCATTATGAAGTGTCGCACGTCTAATAGTAGAACCTGCAACTTTTACGGGTTCTAAGACAGCATTAGGGGTAACTTGTCCAGTTCTTCCAACTGTAAAAATTATATCAGTTAGTTTAGTTAAGACTTCCAAAGCAGGAAACTTATATGCAGTTGCCCATTTTGGATATTTAGCAGTATATCCTAATTTTTGTTGGTCATCAAGATTATCTAGTTTAATAACAATACCATCTATTTCGTAAGGAAGAGAACTTCTATGTTCTGTCCAATAAGAAATATATTCTATTACTTCTTTTATATTATCTACTTTTTTAATATTAGGATTTACTTTAAGACCTAATTTTTCAATATATTTTAATGCTTCATAATGAGAATGAATATCTATATCCAATGCTTCTGGTAAATGATATAAAAATGCATCTAATTTTCTTTGAGCTGCTATTTTTGAATCTAATTGTCTTATTGAACCTGCAGCAGCATTTCTTGGATTTTGAAATAATTCTTCGCCCTTAACTTCTCTTTCTTCATTAAGTTTATTAAATACATCTTTACTCATGAAGATTTCTCCACGAATTTCAATATTAATTTTTTCCTTTAAATTTAATGGAATAGATTTGATAGTTTTAACATTATTAGTTATATCTTCACCAACAACCCCATCTCCTCTAGTCGCACCCCTAACAAGTTTTCCATTTTCATATTTTAAAGAAACAGATAGTCCATCAATTTTTAACTCACAAACGTATTTTGGATTAGAAACTTCTTTTTTTATTCTTTCATCAAATTTAATTAACTCATCTTCATTAAAAACATTGCCTAAACTAAGCATTGGTATTTCATGAGTAACTTTTACAAATCCATCTAATACTTTTCCACCTACTCTTACTGATGGAGAATCTTCCCTTACTATATCAGGATTTTCAAGTTCTATTTTTATAAGTTCTTGAACATATCTATCATATTCTTGGTCGGATACACTTGGTTTATCTAATGTATAATACTCATAATTCAATTTGTTAATTATATTAATTAACTCTTCATATCGTTGTTCTATCATATTATCACCACTATTATTTTATCAAATTGAAATATTTTAGTCCATAAAAATAGAAAAACAGATGATATTTTCATCTATTTTAATTAATTTTATAATCTATATATGCATATTTTGAATCTTTAAATGTCATATATTTTTTAAGTAATTTACTAGATTCTTTAGATATATCACATAATCTTTTAGTATTATTTTCTATATTACAAAGTGGATTAACATATCTTTTTTTACTCTCTAATGAAATACAATATTTATCTTCTATAAATATATCGCTATTATATACTTTATCTAATTTAGTAAATATATCCCACATTTTTTTTACTTCATCCACATTACAATTTAAAATTTTTCTAATTACATCTTTTTCAGTTAAAATATATAATTCTTCTTTGCTAAAAATGTTATTGTCAATAGCTTTTGATAATAAATCCCCCATATATTTCATACTAATTTTATCGTTATTTTTTTGAAGTCCAATACTGTAATTATATGCACCTTTATAAAATTTTTCCGCACTTTTTAAATTTGAAAAAGAAATTTCATTATCATTATCTTCATTTTTAGAAACATTCATGTATTTATATATTTCTTCTATATCAGACAAATTCCAAAATCTTTGCCATATAAGTCCTGTTGAAAATATACCATCTAATCTATCTACACATAATTTTGGTTTTTTATTTTCTACAATAGTATATTTTTCTAAATTTACTACATTATCTATATTTATTTTATCATTATCAAGACATTTTAGTAATTCATCATCCATAGAAATAACATCATGTATATTTTTTTCTGAACTTTCTTGATTTATTGCATCATTTAACATAAAATCTACACAATGACTAAATGCAGGTGTTCCCATATCATGAAATAAAGCTGATATACTTTGTGTATAATCATTCGTGAAATTATATGTCATATATGCACAAGAAATACTATGGTCTAATCTCGAATACCAATATTTACAATCAAAACCTGGTATCTTTTGATAGTCAACCCCACAAAACATACCTACACCCTTTAGTCTATTTAAAGACTTTGCTTTTATATACTTATCAAACTTATATTTTAAATAATTAAAAGTATCTTTATTTTTATTAGATAATATAAATAAATATTCTTTTAATTCACTATTAAGTTTATCAATATAAGTCATTATTTTATTTCGTTTAAAACTCTTTCTACTTTATCTTTTAAGTCTTCTCTTTTAAGTGCGTATGCAATGTTTGCTTTCAAATATCCTTCTTTACTTCCAGTATCATAATATGTACCATCTATCTTGCATGCTTCATAATCATAATCTTTCATCATATTTAACATCGCATCAGTAAGTTGATATTCACTATTGCAACCTAAACTTAAATTTTCAAGATAATCAAAAATTTCTGGATTTAAAATGTATCTTCCAAGCCCTGCTAAATTAGATGGAGCATCTTCTGTTTTTGGTTTTTCAATTATAGATTCTATTTTATTACCATCATCTCTTAATTTTACGATACCATATCTATCTACTATTTTTTCATCAACTTCTAAACACCCAATTATTGAAGAATTATTTTCATTATATTTATCAATTAATTGTTTTAAAATTGGATATTCATTATTATACATTAAATCATCACCATAAAGAACTGCAAATGCTTCATTATTAACAAATTCTTTAGCAAGTAATATAGCATTCCCACTTCCAAGTGGCTTTTCTTGTGTGATGTAAGATATTTTAACAATTTCTGAAATATCTTTTAACATTTTAGCTTCTTTTTCTTTACCTTTTTCTATTAGTTTGTTTTCTAGTTCTACATTTCTAGTAAAGTATTCTTCTATACATTTTTTATTTGGAGAATTAACAAGTAAAACCTCTTCTATACCAGAATTTGCAGCTTCTTCTATTATATATTGTAATGTTGGTTTGTCTACAATTGGAAGCATTTCCTTTGGAATTACTTTTGTTTCTGGTAAAAAACGTGTTCCCATTCCTGCAACAGGAATTATTGCTTTTCTAACTTTTTTCATAACTATCCTTCTTTCTAATTTATACAATTAATTTAAAACATCAAAACTGTCTTTAAAAACGGATTCAAATCTTAATAATCCTTAGACTATATATTAATTTTATCAAAATATTAAAGTGATGTCTATTAAAAAGAATGGAAAATTTATCAAATTAAAATCTAGTGCATATTTTTTAATTTACACACTAGATTATTACACTATCATCCAACCAAATATGGTGAATTTTTAGTACCTTTACCGCCAGTATACAAAAGATCAAATTTGAGTATAATAACTGGTCTCACCGATTGCGGAGCATCACCACTGATTATGATCCCTAAGTAATCATCAAAAGATAAAATATCCAGGCAATCTGTGAACGTGAAAGGAGAAGCAGTATAAGAATATTCAGATTTTCCATATAAATAATATGAACGATTATTATTAGAACCACCTCCTGCAAACATTACTTCATCTGATGTTATTAGCCCCACTTTTAAATCTGTATATAATCCTCCATAATTTTTTGTGGTATTTGGACATTTAAAACTTGGTGTTTTTTTAAGAAGTCTATCGTATGCTCCATACTTTATAGTACCTCCCGATGTTGATGATACTGTTGTATCATTACAAAATCTTGATGTTGTTATATATTCATCATATTCTTGCATATTGTTATTATACCAATCTTCCAGATATGTTTTTATTGTACTATTCTCTCCATCTTGGACATTTGCTTTACTATTATCATATGTATATCCTGCATATTTTTCATCTTCATAGTTTTCATTAAATGCACTTTCCCCTATGCTTCCATCTGCTATTAATCTTATTGTTCCATCCCCATTGATTCTTACTATCCTCCATAACATGTCATCACCAGTTGTGTGGTATTCATCATTATTGCTCCATTTTAGTCCATTAAACTTTACATAGTTATCTTCAACTGCACCTCTAAAATAGTATGTATCTCCATCATCATCTACATCCTTTATTAATCCTTCATCTGTTTTTGCTACTTGACCAAAATCTGGTTTGTCTTCACTTATTGGGTTGTTTTTCTTTATTTGTTCACTAAGTAGTATTTCACTTTTTTCTTCATTCCCATATATTACTATTTTTCCTGAAAATTCTTTACCACCATATCCTATTTGTTTTTCATCTGTTTCCCTTATCCATAGGTATAACGTATAATATTTTGTTTCTTTTCCTGCTACCGTAATATCTTTTTTTAATGATTTTACAGCTTCTGTATTTGTAAAATCTCCATCTGCTATTTTTGTTCCTATATTAGAATAATCTTTATCTGTTTCATATAGTGCCCATCTAAAATCTTCTGTCTTTAATTCTTCTGCCATTTCTATTTCTTCTATTGATATATTCATATATCTTTCTTCATTTACAAAACTGTGTGCTCTAAACTGTATTTTTGTTGCTTTATCTTCTATTTCTTCATCATATATTGGTTCTGTTATTTGAAATTCTATGTCTGCTTTAGAATCCTCTTCGTATACTATTGATAATCCTCCAGTTTTTATTGTTTGTGTATTACTTAAACTTTGTGCTGAAAAGTATGCTACTGTTATTCCTATTCCAACTACAATTATTAATAGAACAATTATCATTATTGTCTTTAATATTTTTTTATTATTCTTCTCATTCATATACTATACTCCTTTTCTAAAATTAAGTTATCCACAATTATATAATAAGTATAGCATTTACCCCCCCCGAGTCAAGTTGAAGTTTTCCACAACCTCAAAAAATTTTTTGGTGGTTCAAATTTTTTGCATTTTATTTTATACTGGTTTTGTGTATTCGATGCAGGAACTATATAAGCAATTCTTGATGTAGTAAAGCAAGCAATTACAAGGGATTGCTTGCTTAATAAGATGGTAAATTATTTATATTTACTACAAATAAGTTATCTTTCACATAAAATTTTAGTTAAATTATTTTGCAACTTTTTTCTTAAAAACAGTATATTTTATTTTACAAATGCATAAAGAAAGAGACCAATAATTTAGTCTCTTAATCTATTTAAACGCTAATTAACGTTAGCGTACTCAAAATATATTATGGCTTATATTTGTTAATTGTTACATTATTTTATAAAATTCTCTTAATTTTTAAAATAAATATTATAATAATTTATAACTTTCTATTCTTAAGGAATACAAGTATTTATGTATAATTTTTTATTTATAATTTTTAAGGTAATACTTCCATCTAAATCTGTTCTATAAATTTTTGATTTAGATAAAATATCCAATACTTCTTTATTAGGATGTCCATATCTATTATTTTTACCAACTGAAATTAATGAATATTTTGGATTTATACTATTTATAAATTTTTTGCTTGATGATGTATTAGATCCATGATGTCCTACCTTTAAGAAGTCTATATTATTTAAATCATATTTTTTAAGTATATCTTCTTCTTTTGTTTTACCAGCATCTCCCATAAATAAAAACTTATAATTATTATAATTAAAATATATTACATTACTATTATTATTTTCATCGTTATACTCATTTGTATTTAAAAATTGTAATTTATATTTATCAATATTTATTTCTTCTAAATCTTTATAATAATTTATATTTTTACTTTTTAAATTTTTAATAATATTTTGTTCTAATTCATTATAATTATCATTGTTAAATATAATATTATCAATTTTATAATTATCAATTAAATTAATAGCCTCTCCTGCATGGTCATTATCTCCATGTGTTAAAATTAAATAATCAATTTTATTTATACCTAAAGACATAAATAATGGTATTAAAGTATTATCTGCAATTGAATTATTTTTATTTCTAATTTGCCAAGTATCTTTTGAATAATTTATTTTCCCACCAGTATCTATTAATATATTACCTTTATTATGTGGTAATGAAATTAGAATGCTATCACCTTGTCCAACATCTATCATTATCATATACATATTAGAATTAAAATATGCAAAATTATGATGAAATAATATAAGTATTATTAATAATAATATATATTTTATATTTCCATCTTGATATTTTTTAAGAAAAATAATTATAGTTATATAGTATATAATTATTAATAATAAATTAGGTTTGGATAATGTTATATCTAAAAATTTTATATCATTTATTATCAATGAAAGATTTTCTAATATAGAAATTAGAAAACTATTTATTATATCTAAAAATGGAAATATAAATGTGATTATTGAAAATGGGAAAATTATTATAGAAATAAGTGGTACAAAAACTAAATTAATTAAACAACTTAAAATATTAATATGAAAAAAATTATAAATGCTAATAGGAAGTCCAACTAAAAATGCAATTAATGATGTAATAAATATTTTACTTAAATATGTTTTTTTACTTTTTATTAAATTACTAAAATATATTAAAGATATGCTTACAACACATGAATATTGAAATCCTAAATCATATATTAAAAAAGGATTAATAACTAACAATATACTAATTGTTAAAAATAATATATTTAATGTATTAATTTTTAAATTAAAACTTTTATTTAATTTTAGTAATATAAAAAATAGGGATGCTCTTAATATTGATGATGTAAAACCTGTTAAAAATATATAAAATAATAAGAATAGAAATATAATTATATTTATAGTAAAATCTTTTAATTTAAATTTATTTAATATAAATATTAATATTGTTGTTATAAGTGCTATATGCATTCCAGAGATTGCAAACAAATGACTAATTCCATTATTCTGATATGATTTTAATATTTTATAATCTATTTTTGATGTATCACCTAATATAAATGCATATAAATAATTTTTTGAATATTTATATGCATTAATTTTACTAATAACTGTATCTTTTATTTTATAAAATATATTGTTATTTTTTGAAATAATATTTATTTTATTTATATTAAATATCCAATATATTTTTTTGTTATATAAATATTTTTTATAATTAAATAAATTAGGTACAGTATTATTATTAGGTATAGATAAATTTCCTTTTAAATTAACTTTATATCCAAGTTTAATATTTTTTACATAATAATCTTTTTCATTTTTAGAATTAAAATAATAATTACATACAATTTTTTCTTTTGCTTTTAAATATAGAGTTAATTTATCACCATCAATATTATAATCATATATTACTCCACTAATTGTATTTTCATCTCCACTATACTTTGATTTGTAAATATTAAGATTAGTTATTACAAATGAAAATATAATGACTAATAATAAGATTATAAAATTAATATTTTTCATCTAAACAGTAATTTGGTCTTTAATTTTTGAATAAGTTGAATCTCCTATTCCACTTACATTTTTGATTTCTTCAATACTTTTAAATAAACCATTTTGATTTCTATAATTTATTATATCTTTAGCTTTTGATTCACCAATTCCTGTAAGTTTGGTTAACGTATCAACATCAGCAGTATTTATATTTATAATACCAACGCTTTCATTTGTATCACTTTTAGTATTAGAACTATTTTGATTAGAAGTACTTGTTTGATTTTGTACGTTTTGATATGCATTATTTACTACGTTATCACAAATTAAATTGCTATTTGTTTTAGTAGAAGTCATACTTTTAGTTTCTTTTGAACTATAAATGTAAATTACCATTTCTTCTTCTAATTTTTTGCTTAAATTTATACATTTAGTATCTGCATCTTTTGTTAATCCACCTGCAAATTCTATAGCATCATTAACAATATTTTTTTCGTTTACTAAATATACACCTGGATTATTCACTTGGCCTTTTACATCAACGTAAAACGTTTTAAGTTCTTGTTCTTCTTCATTGTCTTCTTTAGCATCTTTATCATTTTTACTAACAACTTCATTTGCTTTAGTTACTGTTTTAACTGTTTTAGTTGAGTTGTTAATATAGATAAATAAAGATATTGCAAGAAATAAAATGAACATACCACTAATGATGAAATGCTTTTTAAATTTTAAAAAATATTTGATAATAATTACCTCCCCTCATATAATTATTATCAAATACTTATCCAAAATACTTTAAATTTTTAAAATTTATTTTTTTTATTTTTCATAATTGTCAATGTAACAATACTTCCAATTGCTGCAACAACTGCAACTCCAATTCCAATTTTTACTGCAAGACTCATTTTGTTTTCACAATCACAATCACAATCGCAGTCATATTCATATTCGTAAGTTTCTAAATCATTTTCTAATTCTTCATTGTTTTCTTTATCTTTTGCCATATTTATTCCTACCTTTCTATAAGATATTATACCACATTTATAAGTTTTTAATTCTTATTTAAATATTCTTTTAAAATTTTTAAAAATTCATTCTTAGTTTTAATTTGATATATTTCTTTTTTAATTTCTATACTATTTGGAAGTCCTTTTAAATAATATGAAATATTTCCTCTCATTTCAAGTACAGCTTTTTTTTCTGGATTATTTTTTAATAGTAATTCAAAATGTTTAATAGCCATATTTATTTTATCTTCTATTGTTGGACTTTTCATTACTTTACCATTTTCTAAATATTCTAATACTTCTTTTATAAGCCATGGATTACCAAGAAGTGCTCTACCAATCATTATTGCATCACAACTTGTTTCATCTAACATTTTTTTAGCATCATATATTGTTTTAATATCGCCATTTCCAATAACAGGTATATTTACTACTTCTTTAACTTGTTTTATTATATTCCAATCTGCTTTGCCAGAATAATTTTGTGCTCGTGTTCTAGGATGAATTGTAATCGCACTTGCACCTGCACTTTCAATTATTTTAGCTACTTCTACTGCATTAATGCTATCACTATCCCATCCACTTCTTATTTTTACAGTGACAGGAACATCGACATTTTTAACTACTTCTTTTACTATTTGTTCTATTTTTTTTGGATTTTTTAAAAGTCCAGAACCTGCTTCACTTCTAAGTGCAACCTTAGGAACAGGACATCCCATATTTATATCTATTATTTTAATATCATATATGTCAGTTAAAATTTTAGAAGCCTTTGCCATAGTATCTTTATTTGAACCAAAAATTTGTACTGCAACTGGAATATTAATTTCTTCAATTCCATTTAACATCTCTAAAGTTTTTTTATTATTTCTTACTATTGCTTCCGCGCTTATTAATTCAGTAAATGCTAAACCAACACCCATTTCTTCACATATCTTTATGTATGATGGATTAGATATACCTGCAATAGGAGCAAGAACTACATTATTTTTAATTTGTACATTACCAATTTTAAAACACACATTAATCACCTTATTACTTAAATAATTGTAATGTTATTATACTATATCAATAATATTTATAACAAGGATAAAATATAGTTAATTATCAATTATTTTTATTTATACTCAATATTACTTATCATATTCATAATAATACAAATTAATAATTTTACAAATGTTTTATTAAAGTTTTACCAATAATAGATTTATCTAAAATAGCATTGTGTCTTCTTTTAGCCTCTTCAATTAGTGCCATTGCTTCTTCATATGTTCCAGATATTTTACTTATATCTATATATTTTTCTGTTTGTATATCTTTTATAAAGTATGTATTTAAAAATTTATACATATTACTATTTTCAAAAGCGCCAACATAATTTTTTGCATTATCATATTGAATACCTGCTACTAATATATCTTTAGATAAAGCTATATCATTCTCTTCATCTACTAACCACTTTACTTTCGATACTTCTACCCACACATAATCATCATCTTTATACTTTTCACCATTTGATAGTGTAAATAAATTTCCATCATAGAATGAATTTACTTTAACTCTTACGTACTTTTTGTCTTCAAACTCATATTCTATATGTTCTTGTGGTAAAAAGGATTCATCATAGTCATCATATTTTCTAGAGTCTGTTGTGTATGTTTTTTCTGTTTTAACTAATTCGTTATTTTTATATAATCTTTCTAATTTATCTTGTAATTCTCTATTTACTGCATTTTGTGGATATTCTCCATATTCTATTTCTTTTACTCCATCTTCATTAATTTTTTCATTTGAAATATCATCTTTTATTTTTGAGTAAGATACAACAGGTCGTATTCCATTACTACGAAAATATATCTCATCATAACAACGAACATCACCATCCACATTAATTGTATTAATGAAAAATTTTGATTTTATCCAATAATATCCTGTTCTAATGGATGGATAATAATATCCACCAAGTAAAATTGCAAAATCTGTTATTCTTGCTTCTTTTTCTATTTTATTAAATATATCTAATTTATTATCTCCAAAAATTTGTTTCTCACTTAATAATGTCACTTCATCCATCTTAAATACCCCCAATGAAATTTATTAATTGATTTATATTCTAACACACTTTAATTTCATTAGCAATCATAAATAATTTTATAAAAAAAATCAACAATGTTATTGTCTAGTTAACATATATTTGTTATAATGAATTTGGATACATTTGAAATATATCAGGTGTCTTTCCCTTTCATTTACATATTTATAATCTTTAAATGAAGGGAGTGTGATTTTTATGACAAAAAGAGAATATTCATTTTTTTTCATAATTATCCTCCTATTTCTAGTTGTATTTATTTTACTTCTAAAATAAAAAAGACATCTGATTTCAACATATAGTTGATTTCAGATGCAACCTTAAGGGATAACATCTGATTCGACCAATCAAATGTATCCTTTATTTATTTTATGAGTATTCCTCATCCATATTCATAATATCATAAAATTAATATTTTTACAAATGTTTTATTAAAGATTTACCAATAATAGATTTATTTAAAATTTCATTGTGCCTTCTTTTTGCTTCTTCTATTAGTGCCATTGCTTCTTCATTTGTTCCAGATAGTTTGGTTATATCTATATTTTTTTCTTTCATTTGTATATCCTTTATAAAGTATGTATTTAAATATTTATACATATTACTATTTTCGAAATTACCTTCGTAATCTTTTGCATTATCAAATTGAATACCTGCAACCAATATATTTTTAGATAGTGCAATATCATTTTCTTCATCTACTAACCATTTTACTTTCGATACCTCTACCCATACATAATTATCATCTTTATACATTTCACCATTTGATAGCATAAATACAACATAATACGAATTTGCTTTAACTCTTACATATTTTTTATCATTAAATTCATATTCTATATGTTCTTGTAGTAAAAAGTCTTTATCATATTCATCATATTTTCTAAAGTCTGTTGTGTATGTTTTATTAGTTTTAGTTAATTCATTATTTTATATAATTCTTCTAATTCATCTTGTAATTCTATATTTACTGCTTTTTGTGGATATTCTCCGTACTCTATTTCTGTTATTCCATCTTCACTTATTATTTCATTTGAAATATCATTTTTGATTTTTGAGTATGATATGACAGGTCGTATTCCGATATTACGATGATTTGTATGTTCATAATACTTACAACCAAGGATATCGATGATATTATATTTAGTCCAATAGTATCCTGTTCTTCCATTATATGCACTATAATATCCACCAAGTAGTATAGAAAAATCTGTTATTTTTGCACTATTATTTATTTTTTTAAATATATTAAGTTTATTTTCCCCAAAAATTTGTTCTCTACTTAATAATGTTACTTCATCCATTTACATTCCCCCAATAAATTTATTAATTGATTTATATTCTAACATACTTTAATTTCATTAGCAATCAACAAATAATTTTGTATACAAAAAATCAACATTTCTGTTGATTGTAGAACGAATGTTTGTTATAATGAATTTGGATACATTTGAAATATATCAGTTGTCTTTCCCTTTCATTTATATATTTATAATCTTTAAATGAAAGGAGTGTGATTTTTATGACAAAAAAGGAAAATTCATTATTTGTTATAATTATTCTCCTATTTATATTAATTTTTAAATTATTATCTAAATAGAA
>CANRCS010000015.1 GCA_947629195.1 uncultured Bacilli bacterium
TTACTTTTTTCAAATTTCACATTACACATATCACTAATAATATTAGTATTTTTAATATCTTTTGTAATACTACTAACTTCTTCATTATTTAGTAAATGATTATTATTAAAACTTAAAATTTCTGTTTCATTTTCTTTTTTTCCATCTCTTATCATGTGTGCATAGTTTAAGTATTTTGAATCTTCTTTATTTAAAAATAAAACTTCGTTTATAAATACAGTATTTTTAAGATTTAAAACGTTATTTTTTTCTAATTTATCCTTATATCCTATATATATATCTTTATATATTTTTTTTAATGAGGAATATATTCCTGATGATAAATATGGAACAATACATATTAAATCATTTCTATATTTTAATAAATCTTTACCAATTATTTTTCTTTCTGATTTAATTGTAGATAATTTTATTAAGTTTCTATATCCATCATTATTTTTTGCATATAATAATAATGTTTTTTCATTATTATTTTTATCACTAATTTTTATTTCTAATCCTATTATTGGTTTAATATTATTTTTAATACATTCTCTATAAAATTCCATTACTCCTGACATATTATCATCAGTAATTGCGATTGATTTTATATTATACTTTATACAGGTTTTTATAAGTTCTTTAATATTAATTAAACTAGATAGAAGTGAGTAATCTGTTTTTACATTTAATGGCGTATACATAACATCATCTCCTATCTAGTATTTCTAATACAATTATATATTATTTTTAATTATAATTAAATAAATTTTTTATATTTAGTAATAATTTTTTTAAAACTGCATAATATAATATTAGAACACTCCAAACGTTCTTGAGAATATCTCAAATTGGAGTGTTCTTTTTATTATATTAAAATAAAAATCCTTATAAATAAGGATTAAATACATAATGGCGGAGTGAGAGGGATTTGAACCCTCGCAGCAGTTTCCCACTCTACACCCTTAGCAGGGGCGCCTCTTCAGCCTCTTGAGTATCACTCCAGCACATATATAATTCTATCATACCATTATTAATTTTACAATTAAAATCGAAGAATTTCTAATATTTTTTATTGACATTATTTTTATTTAACCATATTCTAGTACATCCAATATTTGGATTACCTAGTTCATATTTTAAAATTCTTTTATCATTTTTAACTGTATCAATAACTGTTTTTCTAAGTATTCCACTACCATTTCCGTGTATTATATAAAAGTCATTATTAGACATTTTACAATTATCATTAATAAAATCTAATATCATAACACGTGCGATATCCCTATCTAGGCCGTGCAGATCAATATATGGTAAATTAACGGTAAATGGGTCTACAAAAGTTTTTTTCATACTACATCATTCCTATTTATATATCTAAATCATTTTTAATTTTACTTAATATTTCTATACTATTATTTAACTTTTTAATTTCTTCTTCACTTAAATCTATATCAACACTACTTACTATTCCATTTCTATTAATTATTGATGGCATACCATAATATAAATCGTGTTTAGTAGAATATGTCGAAACTGATAATATAGATGCTTCATTATCTAAAATTGCATTAGTAATTCTAGTTAAGCACATACCTATACCATAACATGTTACTCCCTTTTTATCAATTATTTCATAAGCTGCATTTTTAACTTCTTCTGAAATTTCATTTAGCTCTTTTGAAGATAAAAACTTTTCTATATTGTTTACTCCAATCATTGCATTACTCCATGATACAAATTCACTATCTCCATGTTCTCCTATTACATAAGCATGTATATTTTTAGGATTAAGGCTCAATCTTTTCCCTACTAAATATCTTAATCTTGATGTATCTAACATTGTACCACTACCAATTACTCTATTAGATGGAAATTTAGATAATTTTTTAGTAATTAGTGTCATTATATCAACAGGATTAGTTGCAATCAAATAAATACCTTTAAAATTGGTTTTATTAATTTCATTTATTATAGATTTAAAGACTATGTAATTTTTCTTAACTAAATCTAATCTTGTTTCACCAACTTCTTGATTTTTTCCCGCACATATACAAGTTATATCTGCATTATTACAATCTGAGTAATCTCCACATTTAATATATAATTTTGTAGGAGAAAATGCAATACCATGATTTAAATCCATAACTTCTCCCATGGCTTTTTTCTTATCAATATCTATTAATACTAATTCATCAACTTTAGTTTTTTGATTAAGAAGTGAATAAGCATAACTCATACCAACAAAACCACAACCTATAATTACGACTTTACTCATGAGAATCTCTCCTTATTAATTTTATCATCATATTATTATATTAGCAATTTTTTAAAAAAATATTTACAAAAAAAGTATAACTTCAAAATTATACTTATTTTTTTACAAATTGTCTTCCTTTTTCATCTTTTTTAATAGTCTCTTCACCAAATTCTTGATTATTTGTTTCTACATATGAAACAAAGTCTTTTTCATTTACATCTGTTTTTTGATAATTAATACTTTCATTATCAGAATTACCTATATTTTTATTTTCTAATTTTATCTTTTCTTCTTCTAATTGTTTTCTAATTAAAACTGTATCATTTATTAACTTTTTTAATTCACTATTTAACTCTAATTCATCTTTATAACTATCTGAATTTGAAAGAGCATTATTACCTAATTCGTTGTTGTATTTATTAAAAACCTCATAATTATCTTTATTATATTTAATTGAGTAAATTAATCCACTAAGTCCACCAACTACAAAGGGAGTGAAGGTAATTATAGGATTAAATACAATATTACCAATCTTGTATATAGATAATAACATAAATGTAATTTCAGTAATTATTGGAACAACATATGAAGCGACTAATGTATAAAAACCAATATTTTTAAGTCTATTAATTTTATTTCTAACATCATAAAATCTATCTCTTAATGTACATTTTTTTGAAATCATATCAATATTTTTTTGGTTGTTTAAAAGAGTTTTGGTTAACTTTTCAATATTAGATGTTATTTCTTTTTCTGTTCTATCATTATTATCTTTTTCCAAGACAAGATAATTTTGAGATAAAGCATCTATCGACTTTTCATTTGAAGACAAATCATCATATATTTTACTAATTATTTTATTTTCATTTTTAAATTTATTTTTTTCTAAAATATATTTTATTTTTTCTTCTGTTTTTTCTTTTTCTGTTTTTGAATTAGAAAATTTTTCAAATTCTTCTTTTGGTTTTTTTAAAATAACTTTTTGTGATATAAAACCAATAACTATTGGCAATATACATGATACAACATGTACTAAATTAAAATTTGCTCCTATATTTATAAATGTTGGTCCTAATATATATGCAAATTGAAGTATCAATGCAGGAATTGATGCTATTAATAATTTATTTGAAATTGTATTAGAATTTATCAAGTTAATTTTTCTATCTAATTCTTTAATTTTTTTAAGATTATCATTATATTCTTTTTCAAGTTTTTCTCTTATTTTTTCTGATTCATTTACATTCATATCTTATAAAACCTCCTAAATAAAAATATGTAAGTCTATTATACAGTTTTTAAAAAGAGAAAGCAACTATTTTATAACTAATTGCTTTACTTTATTTTTATCTTTACCAGCTTCATCCCACATATCATTTTTATTAAATAATATCTCTTCTGGTTCAAAATATTGTATATTTCCTTTACTATCAGAGTAAATATTTAAAAAATATGCACCCACTACATTAGATAATCCTTGTTTTCTTTGAAATTGTGTTTTACCACAAAAGCATGGTACTTCAATTCCTCTTACATTTCTATATACAAATGAATAACTTTTATGATAATGTCCAATTAACAAAATTTTTGGTTTATGATTTGACTCAAGTATTTCAATTCTTTTTTGAGGTTTATATGAAATAGATTGTGATGAACCTCCTCCTGGATGGTCCATAAATATTTTTATTCCATTAATATTTATTGAAGCACTATCTTGACCTAAATAAACCATATCTTTCCTAATTCTTGAAACCCAATTATTTATTGTAGCTTGTCCATTTTTATAGTGAGTTTCATCATGACTTCCAAGTATATATTTTGTAGTAATTCCTTTTACTTTAGGATACATGTCAACTACGTATGAAGCTTGTTCATCAAATCCATGTAAAAATTGCTGTCTAGGTTGTTCTGGTCTATTTAAATAATTACCATCTACCATGTCTCCACAATGAAGTACTGTATCAATTCCCCTATTATATGCTTCCTTATAAACCTTATTTAGAAGGTGCAACTGTTGATGTATATTTCCAAAATGAGTATCAGATACAACACAAATTTCAGTATGTATAAGTTTATTGTAATCCATGTTTGGCTTTGTAGTAATAGTATTTTTGGATAAACTTTTTTTAAATACCAAAGTGTTATCCGTCTTTATTATTTCAATATTTTTTCCATATAATCTACATAATTCTAATATACCATTTAATTCATTACTATTTATATGAAATTTTTCCATAAAATCTTCCACTGAAGAGTTATTTTTCATATATTTGTATAACTTATTTATATATTCAATATCAATACTTTTTTCTTCCATTTTAATCCCCCTATCTATTTAACTTATCTATTTTTAATACTTTTGATTTTATATAATCATCTTTATTTGTTTTATAATATACAGAATCAAATGCATTAACGCTTTTTAATTTTCCATATCTATCAGTTTTTACAGTAACATACCATGCACCAATTGTATTAGAATATCTTTTATCACTCATTTCTCTTGTTGTCGCACATACACTTGGAACAGAAATACATTTTACATTTCTATATGTAAATTTTTCCATTTGTAGTAGGCCACCATAAAGTAAAATATCTGGCTTATCTTCACTTCTAAATGAATCTACTTGTTGTTGTGGTCTATATGAAACTGTATATGTTTTAATTAATTTAGGATTAAAAACTAACATATTAGCCTTATCAATTTTTATATTACAAGAACTATATCCTAAATAAATCATATCATCTCTTATTTCGCTTATTCTTTTACCAATATTTATTTTATTATTTTTTAAATGTTTTTCATCTTTAATTCCTGTAATAAAATATGTTTTCATACCATCTATATATGGATAAGATTGAGCAATATAATCTACTTGACTTAATGTGTCATCCAAAAAGTTGCTTTCAGAATATATATTTGTTAGTGGATATAATCCTTCAGATATATTTCCACAATGAATTACATTTCTATAACCTAAATCATAAGCTTTAGAATATATATCATTTAAAATTGATAATTGTTGAAATTTAGAACCAAGTCTAGTATCAGAGATTGCTACAAATTTAAATTCATTATTTTCATCAGTATTAAATTGATATTCATTATCATTATCTAATTCTCTTTCACCTTGATTGAACATGTATATATCATCATCTCTTTTTTGAATAACGATATTAGTACCTTCCATTCTAAGTTCTCTAATTAAACCCAGTACTTCATATTCATTTAATTCCAAAGTTTTACAAATATCAGACAAATTAATCTCCTTTTTAGTAAGTTTTGTTAATTCATCCAATACATCTTTCTTTTCCATAAATACCTCCAAGAGTGTACAATTAATCTCTTAAATTAATTAAAATAGGAGTGATTAAATCTTATTAATAATAGTTTCATTTAATCACTCCTATCCTATAATAAAAGTATAACATTTTATAATTTCAACTTCAATAAAATTTGTGAAAATCATAGATTTTTCATTTTTACAATGAGAAATATTTTTCTATTTAATTACATTAAAAATACAAAGAATATTCTTTAAAATTCTTTGTATTTATTGCTTAACTACTTAGTTTTTAATTGCATTTTAGTTCTATATTCCATACCAATTCTTAGACTATTGATATTTTCGTTTACACCAGATGCATAATCTACATCTAAAAGTGCTTCTGATAATTCCATTTTTGCTCTATCCTTATTATAAGTAGAAACTAATTCATATTTATTTAATAAATTAGTACGTAACTCTTCTGCTTCTTTTCCTGATATTAATTCTTCGTTATATAATTTATTTTGTGCTAAAGAAAATGCTTTATGTGATAAGAAATACAATTCTTGCAGATTTTTATCCTCTACTATAATACTCATTTTTGAATCTTCATTTAAGTTTTTCCATTCATTTAATTCTCTATTTTTCAAGATACTCAACAATTTTTCTATATCAGTATCAGAAGAAATACCGCTAAAAAGTGAATCATATTTTCTTACAAAATATTCCTTATATAAATTACTTATTTTATCTTTGTTAGATTCTTCTATATTTTCTAAAAATATAGGAAGTAATTCTTTTAATATTTTATTTATTATTTCTTCTTTTTCCATAATATTTCCTCCAATTTATTTTTTAGCTGATTCTAATGTTATTTCATTAGCAATTTTTTGCAAAGTTCCTTCGGCTAACATTCCTTTTGCTGTACTATTTCCTCCTTTAGCGATATCATCAGCAGCATCTATAAAATCTCCCCATAATTTATTTGCTTTATTTTCATCACTAAACACGGATGTAAATAGTCCATGTAAATCATATATATTATGATTGTAATATGCACTTCCAATTTCATCAAATCCATTTATGCCTTTACTATTTAGTGCGTCATTTAAAGATGTGTATACATCTACTATCCTATCATAACCACCATTATTAATGCCTCCACTTTTTCTCAAGGCTATAAATTCAGTTGCTCCTTCATTAATACCTGTATATTTATATTCTTTATCTTTTACATTCCACATTTTAAATCCAGTACCGTTATAATAATTACTTCCATCATGAGTAGCTTCATGTATAAGATCGTGAACTCTAAACATTTTATCGTCAAGTACATTTATAGTTTTTTGATCACTAATCGATGTATTATATGCAATAAAATCTTTATTAGGCTTAGATATATTATATTGTTTGTCTGTTAATACTAATGTATTGGATGTTAAATCTACTTTATTAGAATTAAATTTATGATCTTTGTCGAATTGATTTAAATAATCTGATACATTAGCAATGTCTTCGTAAAAAGTATCAATAATAACTTTTTGGTCATAAATACTTTCTGCGCCAATATTTCTATTATTCAAATTTAATAATAATTTATTTTTTGTATTAGTTAAATATTGATTAATATTCATGCCATCAAACATAAATTTTGCATCCTTGTATTGAGTTATATTGTCAAAATCATGTGATAATGTATATTTAACATCTGATTCAATTTTTCTTTTAAACATATTGACAATATCATCCGATGTTGGAGTGTAAATACCATTATTTGCATTGATGTTTGAAGACATATCCCTACGAGTTTTGATATCGATTATGGTATTTTTAGGATCAATATTACCATCTAAAACATTATAAATATAATTACTAATATCGCTTGTATGGACATTTCCTTCTTTACCATAACCAAATAGTGGATCTATATTATTTTTTATTATATCTTTTGTTACTTTTGATTTTAGATATGATCCTGCTATACCACTAATTATTTCACCACCAGCAATAGGTATTGCACCAGTTAAAGCATCTATACCTGCTTGTTTTAAACCACCATTATCCTGGAATATATTGATGAAATCTTCGTCTGATTTGTAAGTAATTCCCTGTAACATAGTATTAACAAAAACTTCTGGTGCATTTGAAAGTCCTCCAATTGCTATATTTTGAAGTTTTCCACCTAATCCTTTTACTTCTGGGATATTACCAATAACATATTTGTCAATTGCTGCCTCTACAACTCCAGCGCCTGTTTTTAATGTTCCATAATTTAACAAGCTAGAATCTACATGATATCCTTCATCCAATGCTTGATTTACTCCTTCGCCACCTCTTCCAAAGGCACTTAAGGCTACACCACCTGCACCAGTCGAAACCAAAGCGATATCTGATAACATTTCACTAAAAGATGTTATTGTATTTGCAGTTTTACCATCTAAATCTATTGCACTATTATTCCCATGTGAATATAACGATTTATACCTCTCTACTCCTGCTCCATCAGTATATGTATATTCTGGAGTCTCAGTAAAATATTTAATATTCTTTAGATTCTTTTCAACATCATTATAATATTCTTTTCTTGTTTTGCCCATAAAAGTATCATTTTTTAATATATCAAAGTTTACTTTGTCAATTGCTTCAGCAACATTACTTACTACACCAGATACAACTTTTGCGCCTGTTTTTAACATTCCAGCTCCAATACTTTCTAGAGCAGTCTTAGCCGTTGCAGATATGGTTGCTCCTGCACCTTTTATTAAGTTTTTCAGTCTTTCTTTAAATGGTAAATCAGATGCAGCTTTTATAGTATCAATACCATTTCTTTCTACTAAAGAATTTACTTGGCTTGCTAAAGCAGCGTCAGTAGATTCTATTTGACTTCTTATACTTTCTACTTGTGAACGTATTTCTTTAGCCTTTTGAACAAATTCATTTACTTTAGCTTTTATAGTAGAAATCATTCCACGTATATCTAAATCTTCTGGAGGATTTAAACTATCCAAAGCACTATTTATTGATGATTGGGCAGCACTAGCTTCGCTTACCAATCTTGTTGCATTTGATATTGCTTGAGCAAATGCAGCGGCATTATATTGATAACTTCCCATTATATATTCGCATCCTTTACTTCTGGTATTTCTGGAAATGTGGGAGCAGGTCCATAGGGTCCTAATGATGGTGGGTATGATGCTAATACACTATTGAATTGTTCTTTTAA
Organism: uncultured Bacilli bacterium; assembly: GCA_947629195.1. Classification (GTDB taxonomy): domain Bacteria; phylum Bacillota_I; class Bacilli_A; order RF39; family UBA660; genus JAFSEX01. Next base: position 8,732 of record CANRCS010000015.1, read on the forward strand.
TTTTAAGGCTTTTGCTCTCTCTTTTTCTGCTTCTGCTTTCTTTTTTGAACAATATCCTCTAATGGTTGATATCATTGATTCAACACTTGATGATATTTCACCTTTTATTGATTGTGCAGAAGATACAGTATTTGCCCCTACTGGTTTTCCATTTATTTTTAATCCTGATTGTAAACTTTGACCTACTGCTGCCATTGTAGAAAGTGCTCCATCCAGCATACCTGGTATTGATTTTGCTGTAGCGGCACATGCTGCAGCTTGTAAAATTTTGGAATTGAGTTCTTTTATTTTTGCTATTGGTGCCTGTGCTTGACTAACAATTGATTTTAAAGAAGCAGCTTTTGCTCTTTGAGCCTGTCTTAACGCTTCTTCTGCAGCTCTTGCTTCTTCTTCAGTCATTATTTGTCTCCTGAGTTATTTTTAAGTACTTCTTGTAATTTTTGTTCTTCTTCATCTCTCAATCCAAAATGAAAAATCTTAGTAATTTGGTTATGATTAAATAAAAATGTTTGTTTTGATGATATTATCCCTTCTGGATATAAACATCCACTATAATCATAAACTTTTTCTACATCATCTTCTGAAGATGTGCAAAAACCTGTTATCATTAATCTTTTTTCTGCATCCTTTAATAAAACAACTGTACCTATTGGTAAATATTTTTCTGTACTCATTTCTTATTTCTCCCTTTTTATATATACTTAAAAAAAGATCTTCTATGATTGTAGAAGATCATTTGCTTGATTTTGTATTGTTTGATCTGCTGTTTGATATGTTTCTACTGTTTGTGTTAAAAATTGTGAATAACTTTCCACAGCTGTATAAAATCCTTCAAATTTTCTTGATAACTCTTTGAATTTATTATATAATTCTGCTCCAGCATTACTTTTTAATGTTGCATCTGTATTTACTGTTTCCATTTGTTGACTTGTTTCATTTAATATTTGTTCCATTCTTTTTGCGCCTTGTGATAAGGTAGCTGCAATTTGATTTACTTGTTCATATGATATTTTTTCTATCATTTTAATTTTCCTCCTTTAATTATAATCTACTTGCTGCACTTGATATATCATCTTGTAATCTTTGCAATGTTTCTGATGTTTGTATTAAAAATGTTCCGTAATCTTCTATTATTTTTCCTAAATTTTCTATTGGTTCTTTGTATTCATTTACTTTTGCAACATAACTTTGGTTATCTGCACCTTGCCATCCATTTTTTAATTCTTCTACCGCATTATATATTTTTGTAACTTCGTTTGCGTATTCTGCTGCTTTTCCTTGTACGTTTTGTCCCAAACTTCTTATTCCTTGCATATCTGCACTTATGTTCATTTTAATTCCTCCTTCTATTTTATCTAGTCATAAACTGTTAATAAATTATCGTACTAACATTTTACATATTTAGTATAGCATAAGAAACCCATATATTGTCAAGAAGATTTCAATATTTTTTTCTTTATTTTTAATAAAATCATGCAAATAAAATAAAAAATAAGTAAATATTTACCTATTTTCTAATTATTTTTATTGTAAGTTATTAATTGGTCTGGAAGTAAATAGATGTTTGGATTTTGAAATAATAATTCTAATGATGGTGCATTTAATTCTGTAGTTATTTTCTCTAAAGTATCCCCTTGTTTAGTAATTAAAACATCAACACCATCTTTTGGTACTAATAATACTTGATTTTCATATATATAATCATTTACATCTAATCCATTAATATTAGCTAATTTTTCCGCAGTAGTTTGATGTTCTTGAGCAATCTTATAAAGATTATCTCCTTTTTTGATTGTATAATAATCAAATATAGATGGTTTTGGTATAGGTACTATTATTTTAGAACCTACTGTAATATTTTCTAGAGTGCTGATATCTTTATTTATTTCATAAAGTGTTTGTAAAGTAGTATTAAATTTATTTGCTATTTTTTCTAAGGTATCTCCTTCTTGAACAGTATATATATCATACATAATCATTCCCCCTACATAATAATATGAAAAAAATATAAAAATATTATTTAATATCTTTATATTTTTAATTTATTATTCATTAATTATTCCATTATCTTTTAACCATGAAATTGTTGCATCTTTTTCTTTATAACCAATTGTATATTTTGTAATTTTATTATTATTTGTAATAATTAATGTAGGAGTTCCAAAATCACTTGACTTAAATAATGAACTTGAACTATAGAATTGTTTGTTTTCACTTTCACTTAATGTATCTGTATCAAAGTAATTTACAGTTATTCCATATTCTTTTACTATTTCTTCTAGTATTGGAACAAATTTTTGACAGAAACTACAAGTTGGACGTGCGATTAATATTAAATTATCTTTTTCTTCTTTTACTAATTGTTCATATCCATTACATGATACTTTTGGTAAATTGCTTTCAGCATCTTGTTCTATACTATCTGTTTCATTATCACATTTGATTTCAGTCAAACTAATTTCTTTACCTGAATCTTTACTTTCAGAACTATTAGCTGATACTATTACTGCAATTAAAGCAACTATTATTATAACAATAATTAAAATAGTACTATTAGTTTTTTCTTTTTTATCATTTGTACTTTTTTTAGGAGTTTCAACTTCTTCTTCCTTTTCTAGTAGAGTTTCTTTTACAACTTCTTCTTTAGGTGCTTTAACAACTTTCTTAGTTGATGTATTTCCCTTTTTAGATGTATTCTTTTTATTTGCCATACTATTCACTTCCTTTACATATAAATTATATATATAAATAATTTTTTTCTCAATACTTTTTACAGAATTTTCACAATAAATTATAGATATTCCTTTAATAAATCTATTATTTCTTTATTATTTTCTCTAATTAATTTCATATTGTTTTTTTGTTTAACGACAAAATAATCATTATCCTCATTAATATTAACTAATAAAGCATAAGAATAATTATTATAAATTATTTTGTTTGCTACAAAATATTCTTTATTATTATTTAATTCTAGTATCTCATCTTTTTCAAATATCATATAATCTTCTCCTATTATATATTTCTAATTGCATTTATATATTTTTTATCTATTTTAAATTGATTAATAAAATCTTTATCTGGCTTTCTAACTTTTTCTATTGTAAGTTCTTTGAGAAAAATTTGTTCACCTATAATTTCTCTTTTCTTTTTATTTGTATTGTAATCTTTTTTTATTTTTTTATAATAGTCTGGTTCTAATTTTATACTTTTATGTCCATATACTTTAAATTTATTATTGATATTAATTGACTTTAATTGATATTTAGAATCATCTACATTTTGATCATATATTTGTTTTAGTAATACACCTATTTCAACTAGTGTCGACTCTGATTTTACATCTAGTAATTCTATTGTATTATTTTCATTTATTTTTATTTCAGATACATAAATAAGTATTGTATCTTCATCTTCTTTACCATTACTATAAGATAAATATTCTTTATTTGTAGAAATAATGGAAAAACAATTTAATATTTGATATTTATGTTTTGATTTATTTTCATCTTCTACAACTATAATACCATTGTCTTCTTTCATAATCTTCCTCTTTCCATATTAAAAATGATAAATGGTATTTCATTTATCACTTAATCTAATTGTTTGTCAAATAAATTATATAATTCTTTATTATCATCTACTTTTGTAACCGTTTTATCATTATTTATCTTAACAATCATAGTATCATTATCTTCTTTAACATTAACCAATAATCCATACTTAGAATTATCATAATCTACAATTGATGCAACAAAATAATTTTGATTATTTTCTAAAGTAACCATTTGTTCTAATTCTATTGACATTATATCATCCCCGTTTCAGTTATTATATCATTTTTAGTAGCAAACGATTTAACTCTCGATTTCATACTATTCCATTTATCAGTTTTTTTAAATGCTTCAACCCAGTTAGAGACAGGAACAATATTTTTTTCAACTTTATAAGTTTCTTTTAAAATAATATTATTTTTAATTTCATTAGGTTCTATTATTTCTATTTTATTTTTTTCATCAGTATTTGGTAAAGTAATAATATTGTCTAATGTTTTAATTATTTCATCTTGATTTATTTCGGGAATTTCTATTTGAATATCATTATTATTTTTGACCTCTTCTTGTTTTTGTTCATTTTCATTATTATCTTCTAATTTTAAATTATATATATAGTCAATTATATCTTGTGTACTTTTGTTTTTAAATATATTGTTTTCTTCACTAATTGGAAAATCTGGTAAATCTTTAAGAAAATCTTCAGGTTCCTCTTTTTCTACTGACGTATTCTCAATCAATATTCTGTTTTTATTTTCTTCTTCTTTTTTTTCTTTTAAAATGCTAATAACATCACTAAATAAACTAATTAGATTGTTAACTTGTTTTATATGACTATTTTCAAAATCAATTATACTTTCTTCTAAACATTTAATTTTTTCCTCAAGTTTTTCTACTTCATTATTCATTTTAAGTCCCCACTTTCTACTCTATGTATGTATTATAACATAATTTAGAGATATAATACAATCACAAAATTATATTTTAATATTTATAATTAAAATTTAATAGAAAATGAATCTAAATTTATTCAGATTCATTTTCTTCAAGTTTTTCTGTTTCTGATAGGTAGTTATTAGTAAATAATGTAACAAGTAGTTTTAACATTTCTTTATCTTTTACTTTTTTAATAAATATTTTTTCACCTTTTTGTATTTCTTCTAAAACTATATATTCCTTAGTTGGTTCTTCATTTTTATCTACACCTACTGCATAAAAATATTTTTTATTATCAAGAATGGTTTCGTCTAATAAATAGTATTCTTTATCATTATCTAGTGTAATTATTATATCTTTTGTCATTTACTTTTACCTCCCATTTGCTCTTCATATGGTTCTATTGTAACTTTATCTTTATAATTTTTAAACCATTCATTAACTGCTTTGTTATATAAGGCGTCATTATCAAATTCTTCAGGTTGTGGCATAGGTGGAACAGAAGCTTCTATAATTATTCTAGAATCGCCTTCATTTTTAGGTTCTATAATAGTTGGTTGATTACGATTTTTAATACTTTCTTTTATATCATTATATTTTTGTTTTACTTTTTGAATATTTGAAATTTTTTCTTCATCTTCTGTTAATTCTACATCTTCTTCTAGAGATTTATCTTTTTCGTTTTCATTTCCATTATCTTTTTCAAGTTCTTCAGTTTCAACTTTTTCTTTATTTTTATTTTTATTAATAGATTTTTTAATTTTTTCTTTTATGCTTTTGATTGTATAAGATATAGTATTTACTATTGCAGCAGAACCTGCTAGTGCAGTTGCAGAAGTTGCTAAAGCTTTAATTATACTAACATGAGCCATTGCAGTAGAGCTATTTAATAAAACTCCTTTTATTGCCCAAAGTCCAACATCAACTTCTTTTGCGCCACACAACATTGATAACATACTATTTGCCCCGTGCAAAATTGTTTTTCCAAATGCAGGAGCATAAGTCCATAATTTTGAGTTAGCAACCATTACTGCTGGAGCAACACCAGGTACGAATGCTGCGACTAAAGATGCAATACCAATTGCTGCAATTATAAGTTTTCTATGTTCTTTGATCCATTTAAATGCTTTTCTAATACCTTTTACTTCATGTACTTCATCATCTAATGTATCA